>CALKKN010000227.1 GCA_937995275.1 uncultured Lysobacterales bacterium
GATTCGCCCTCCTCCGATTCCGGCGGGTCGGCCGCGCCCCGGTCAGCGGGGGGCTCCGCGCCGGGCGCCGGGTTGCCGCCGATGATCGCCACCGGCGTCGCGGCGCCGACGTTGGTCGCGGGGCTCATGGCCGCGATATGGCTGGCCAAGAGGATGTAGGTGCCGGCGCTGGCGGCGCGCGCGCCGGACGGCGCCACGTACGTCGCGACCGCGACCGGCGATGCCAGAATGGCCTTGATGATGTCGCGAGTCGAAGCGTCCAGGCCGCCCGGCGTGTCCAGGCGGATGATCACCAACTCCGCGTCGCGCTCGGCGGCCTTGTCGAAAGAGCGGGTCAGGAAATCCCGGGTCGCCGGCCCGATCGGGCCCTCCACGTCCAGCACGATGGCGACGCGTTCGGCCTCCGGTTCGGGTGCCGCCCCGGTTTCTTCCCCCGACGCCTCGCGCGCCCACAGAATGACGAGCAGCAACAACACCAGGACAACTGCCGCCTTTTTTACCGAACCGTCCGCGCCCGCTGAGTGCACGCGTGCCTCCTGTTTGCGAACCTCTACATGCATTGTTATTGACCCGGGCGCTTTTTGCCATGTTTTGAGTCAAGCAAAATGGTGTGGTGCAATTCGCACCCTGGGCCGGAATGGGTTGATGCAGGAGCCACTGAACATGCTGACAGACCGTGTCGCGCGCTCGGCCGAGAAGCTCGAGCACCGCTACCGCGCCAGGCAGCTGCACGTGCTGCGCGTCAGCATACGCCGCATTCGTACCTTTCTGAAACACTCCGGGGGGCACCGGGCCCGGCGGCTGCGCAAGACGTGGGGTGCATTCGCCGCGGTGACCAGCGAGGCCCGCGACTGGGACGTGTTCTGCACAACGGCGCGCACACGGCTTCCCGCGGACGATTACCAGGCCTTTCGCCGCCTGAACCGCAAGCGGCTGCGGGCCAGCCACCTGGCGGTCAAGACGCTGGTCGCCTCGGCGCGCTGGAACCGCCACATGCGGGAATGGCGCGCCTACCTGGAACGCACCGCGCACCATGCCGAGCCCGGGGACCGGGAGCCACGCACGCTCGAAACTGCGCTGGCCAGGGCGGGCGCCGCCCTGGCGCTCGCCACGGAGGTCAATGACGACCGCGCCTGGCACAAGTTCCGCATCACCGTCAAGGAGACGCGCTACATCGCCGAGGCCACCCACCCCCGATCGCCCCACGTGCGGCAGGTGATCGCCACCTGCAAGGCGCTGCAGGAGACGCTGGGCGCCTGGCACGATACAGTCGTTCAGCTGCAGCTGCTCGATGAGCTGGAAATGGACCCGGTGCACAGACGGCTGCGAACGGCCATTCGACGCGGGAAGAAACTGGCTCTGTCACAAACTCGCGCTATGCTGACGGCACAGTCCGTTTTCGTGCCGACCTGATGCGCTCACTGTTGAGGAATCCCCGGTTCCTGCTCGGCCTCCTGCTGCTGGCCGTGGTGTTCATCGCGCTGGCGACGGTGCCGGTGGAATCGCTGCTGCGGGCGGTGCAGGACTGGGCGGAGACCAGCGGCCCGTGGGCCCTGCTGCTGGTCACCGGCGCACTGGTCGTCGGCATCCTGCTGCTGTTGCCTTCCTCGCTGATGATGATGCTGGCCGGATTCCTGTTCGGCCCGCTGTGGGGCCTGGCCGTCATCTGGGTGGCCGGACTGATCGCCTCGACTGTAGCTTTCTGGATCGCGCGCGGGCTGGCGCGGCCGTGGATCGAACGGCGGGTCCGTGGCAAAGGCTTTTTCGTGGCGATAGACCGCGCCATTGAACGCAAGGGCTTCCTGGTGGTTCTGCTCACCCGCCTGGTCATGTTGCTCCCTTACCAGGTCCTGAACTACACCCTCGGCCTGACCGGGGTCGGGTTCCGCGCCTACCTGCTGGGTACGAACCTCGGCATGCTCCCCCCGATGTTCCTGTTCGTGTACCTGGGATCCTCGGCCGCCGACCTGGCGGCGGTGCTGGACGGTCGGGTCAGCCTGGACCGCAGCGAGGTGGTGGTGGCGCTGGCGGGATTCGCCGCAGTCATCGGGGTCGTGGCTCTGATCATCCGGTCGGCCAGCCGTGTGCTGCGCGAAGAGTTGCAGGCCGCCTCGAAATCGCCTCCCGGATCATAGCCGCCGCCCGAGCCGGGTCCGTTGTGTGCTGCAGCGACACGGTGATCCGCCGCTCCCGCTCGGTCAGCGGATCGTGGTGCGTCAGCTGGTGCTCCAATACGACCACGTCCGCGTCGGAAGCGTCGCCCCCCCGCCGCATGCGGTCGCGGACACGCGCGCGCAGGATGGGTTCGGGCGCGGCGCAGTGGACGATCAAGGGACGCGCTCCGGTCGCCTCCGCCAGTTCCAGGAAGGCGGCACGATGCCGCTCCCGGAGGAAACTCGCGTCGACCAGCATGTCGAAACCGGCGCGTAAACCCGTTTCGCAGTGCCGCGCCAGGACCGCGTAGGTGCGGTCCGTGACGTCCGCGGCGTACAGCCCGGCCTCGATCCCGCCCGGCTCCTTCAGCCGCCCAGCCAGTCCGGGCAGGCGCTTGCGCTCCAGGTCACTGCGTACCCGCAGCGCCGGCAGGCCGCCCAGCAGCCGCTCGCTGAACCAGGTCTTGCCGGAGCCGGACAGCCCATGCATCAGGTACAGCGCGGGCGGCGGCGTGTCGACGAGCTCCGAGGCCAGTTCCACATAGCGCTCCGCCCCCTGGCGAAAACTGCGGGTGCCGGGCTGGACGGCCGGGCGCTGCTGCTCGCGGATCGACAGCACCAACGCGCGCACCACGCTGCGGGAGGTGAGGTAAAAGCGCAGCACCGCGAGGCTGCCGTAATCGCCCGTCTCTTCGAGCCACGCACTGAGCACCGCGTAGCCGAGATCCCTGCGCCCGCGCGCCATCAGGTCCATGGCCAGGAATGCCGTGTCGTTGGCGATGTCGATCCAGCGCAGTTCGGCGTTGAACTCGATGGCGTCGAACATCACGAATTCCCCGTCCATCCACAGCAGGTTTTCCAGGTGCAGATCGCCGTGGCATTCGCGCACGGCGCCCTGACGGGCCCGCTCCGCAAAGGCCGGCGCCAGCGCCTCGGACTGGCACCGCGTCCAGTCCTCGATTACGGCCAGCTGCTGCTGCGCCACGTCGCTGAACGCGGCTGGATCGAGGTGGGTGAAGTTGTTGCGGGCCGGCTTGCTGGCGCGCTGTACCTCGTAGTCGGCGTCGACCGGGCTGCGCGACGCCAGGCTGTTGTGGAAACGGGCGATTGCGAAGGCCAGCGAATGCGCCTCCTCCAGGCCGAAGCGGCCCGCCTGCAGGCACCGGTCCAGCCGCGCCGCGTGGGGGAACTGGCGCATGCGCACCGCGTATTCGACGGCCGGTTCGCTGCCGACCCGGAACCCGTCCCCGACGGCGGCGATGGGCACCACACCGAGATAAAGCCCGGCGGCGGTCCTCCGGTTCACCCGCAGCTCCTCCACGCAGTAACGCTGGCGCGCGTCGAGCGAGGAAAAGTCCAGAAAGCCGAGATCGACCGGCTTTTTTACCTTGTAGGCGAACTCGCCCGTGAGCAACACCCAGGAGATGTGCGTCTCGACCAGCTGGATTGCGCCGACCGGGTGGGGATAGGCGGCCGGCCGCAGCAGGCCCTGTATCAGCGGCGGATGCTCTTTGGGCGCGTCCATTTCACCCACCGGCCGCTCCGCTATCCGCTGCGGCCGCCACATCCCTCAGGACGCGCTGCACGCGCCGCATCATCTGCCGGTGGTGCGAACCTTTCCAGTAGACCTTGCGGCAATCGCGGCACTGCCAGAACTGGTCGTAACGGGCCAGGATGGGGCGGTCCACGCGGTCGGCGAGTGTCGCCTTGTCCGCGGGCTCGATCGGGCCGTTGCAGTCCCGGCAACGCGTGAATGGCTTCGCCTGCGACCCCAGCTGCAGGGACCGCAGCACTTCCGGTAACTGCCGCCCGAGCCGGTCGCTGCGCAGCCAGTACCCATGGGTAACCCGGCTCTGTTTCAGGATGCCCACATCCCGCGTCAGGATGATCCGGCCCTCGGCCAGCGAGCAATCGATGATGGCCGCGTCGCCCCAGTCGGACCGGTAGAGGCTGTCGAAACCCAGCATCCTGAGGTCGCGCGCCAGTTTACCGAGGTGCACGTCGAGGACGAACCGCGGCTGCCGGAGCGGCGCCGGCCGCAACCGAACGAGTGGGGAGATGTCCAGGCGCTCGAAAACCGGGTACACCGCGATGCGTTCGCCGCCCTGTAAGCGATAGCCGAACTTCACCGATTGCCCGTCCACCAGGACCAGGTCGATCGCCGTATGCGGCACGCCGATGGCCTGGATGACGTCCCGCACCGCGGGTGTGCCGTAAAAGGGCTGCATGAAGCTGACCTTGCGCCGGGCGGCCGGCAGAAAGTCGTTCAATTCCTCGTAAAAGCGAAACTCCGCCGAACGCGCCGGGCGCTCATGTGTATCTCCGGCCAAGACCCTACTTGGTCAGGTAGTAGCCGCGATAGTATTCCGGCTGCAGCTTGGTGTACTGCGCGTGCAGGAACTCCACGAGGTCGATGAGTTCCGCCACGGTCATCTGCTCCCCGTAATAGGGCATCGGCGAGATGATGACCTCACGTTCGGCCTGCTTGAGCATCGCCTTGTATTTCGGGGAAATGATGTGATCCGGGTTCACCACGGCCGTGAGCAGTTCACCGTAGTTTTTCACCCGGTAGACCTCGCCTCCGATCTCCATGATGAATGGCGGCTCAAACTCGGTCTCCGGGAACTCGATCTCCGGAATGGTGTGGCAGCCGTGACAGTTGAAGTCGACGAAAACCTGCTCACCCTGCGCGATGTCGCCTTGGGGCAGCACGAATCCCTTGACGGGCTTCCCCTCTTCGGTGCAGGCAGCAAGGGCCAGCAGGGTGACGATCGCGAACATGACGGCAAAGCCGATTGTGGAGCTTTTTCCAATAGACATGACGACCCTCCCTTGCCAGAAGAGACAGGTTCAGTCTGCTGGATTCGGATTGCAGGCGCGATGCGCTGGATCAAGAACCGGGTGATTCGTCCAGGCTGACCAGTTCGATGCGAAACATCATCGGGGCGTTGGCCGGGATGATGTCTTCGACCTGCCGGGCGCCGTACGCCATGCCCGGGGGCAACAACAGCATCCTGGCACCGCCGGGCCGCATGCCCAGCACGCCCTCGTTCCAGCCACGCATCACGCCATCGGTGCCGATCACGAAGGAAACGGGTTGCCCCGCGCTTCGCGAGTCGTAAATCTCCCGCCCGCGTGTGCCTTTTTCGTCGAGCCAGCCGATGAAGTGGATTGTGGCCACCATGCCCTGTTCGGCGACCGGGCCCTGGCCGGGTTGCAGGTCCTTCATCCGCATGCCGCCGGGGCCGGCCCGATGCTTTCGAGGCGATGCACCGGGGCCGGCACGAAAGCCACCGGCGGAGCCCGGAACACCGACCCGTCGCCGTAGAACGCGGCATCCTGTGCGCCGGCCCGCCACCAACCTGGAATACCGGCCAGCGGGACCGGGGACAGGTCGCCGGGGCGGTCACACAGGCCGGGTTCGCGCAGCCGTTCGCCGAGCAGCGCATCCAGCCGGCCCGTGAAGTCCGGGCCCTCGATGGAGACCGGCGGTGCGTCGATGTTCAGAAGGAGCGTGTGCGCGGTAATGGACTTCCACGGTTCGAGATACTTTTCCAGCAGCGCGTGGCCGCAGACGACGATACGCGTTTCGGAGCGCCAGGACCGGCGCAGGTCGACGAAGGCCGTCCGCCAATCGCGCCGCGCGAGCGCGTGCAGCAGGCCCCGGTTGCGGCTGACGAGGAGCGCGCCGCTCTCGTCGAGCAGGGTCAGCGCGTCCCGCCGCGGCCCCCGGCGGCCGTCGCGCTCCTGGTCCAGATGCCGGTAGTGCACAGCATTCAGCGCCGCCTTGAGGCGCGGCAGGCGGCACCAGGCCAGGGCGTTGAACAGGTCGTGCCAATTGTTCTCGCGCGTGCTGACCTCACCGGTTTCGAAAATCCGGCGTTCGTATTCCGACCCCGGCAGGGTCCCCGCCGGGACGAAACGCAACGGCGCGCCGCCCCCGCTGACCGTTCCGTGCGTCAGCAGCCCGCTCAGCTGGGCCGGCGTCGGGAAAGAAGCCAAGTCCAGCCGCCGGAGCATCCCGCGATAGCCGTCCCAGCAGGGATGGCTCCAATCGCCGGGGATCCGGGAGCCCGGAAAATCGCGGCTGAGGCGCGGGCCGGGAGGCTGCTGCGCGTCGCTCCTACCGTTCATCGACATCAACAATCGCGGCTGAAGCCGCTCCTACTCGTCGACGATGTAGTGGGCGCCCCTGCTGCGCGGGTTCAGCGATGCCGCGTGGACGACGAGCAAGGCGGTTTGCACCGCGTTGCGCAGTTCCACCAGTTCGCGCGTAACCCGGCAGTCGCGGTAGAAGGACTGGATCTCCTCGCGCAACTCCAGCAGGATGCGCCGCGCCCGGGTCAGTCGGCGCGGCGACCGCACGATTCCGGCGTAATTCCACATGGTTTGCTGGACGAGGTTGAGGTCCTGGTGGATGAGTGTCGGATCGGACTGCTCCGGCGGACTCAGCCATGGTCGCGGCTCGGGCAGCCTGAAGTCCAGCGCCGCAATGTCGCGTGCGTCGGCCTGCGCGGTCGCCCGGGCGCCCGTCAGGCATTCCAGCAGGGAAGTGCTGGCCAGCCGGTTCGCGCCGTGCAGGCCGGTACAGGCGGTTTCGCCAATGGCGCCCAGGTGCAGAATACTGGTGCGCCCGTCGAGGTCCGTATGAATGCCGCCGCAGGAATAGTGCGCGGCGGGCACCACCGGAATCAGGTCGCGCGTGATGTCCACACCATGCTCCAGACAGCGCTCGTAGACCGTGGGGAAGCGGTCGGGCAGGCCGGAGCGGGCGAGCGCGCCGAGATCGAGATACACACAGGGTTCGCCGCTGTTGCTCAGTTCCTCGTGAATCGCCCGCGACACGATATCCCGCGGCGCGAGCGAACCGCGCTCATGCACCGCGTCCATGAAAGGCTCGCCCCGCAGATTGACCAGGACGGCGCCCTCGCCGCGCAAGGCCTCGGTGATCAGGAAGCGCGGCGCATTCTTGCCGTAAAACACCGTGGGATGGAATTGCACGTATTCCAGGTCGATGAGACGGCCCCCGACCCGGTAGGCCATCGCCACGCCATGACCGACGATGCCGGGGTGATTGGTGCTGTGCTGGTAGATCTGCCCCAGTCCGCCACAGGCCAGTACAGTCTTCTTCGCCACGACGGCAACGGGTTCCGGGTAATCGTCGAGCAGTGCGTAGGCGCCAAAACAGGTCAGCGGCGCGTAGCGGTCCTCGGGGTTATCGTCGTTGTGCGAAAGCGTCAACAGGTCGATCGCGGTCGACTGCGTGTAGCGCGTGACCCGCGGCGTGGCATCCACGCGGCCGGCGACTGCCGACAGGATGGCGTGGCCGGTGCGGTCGCGGGCATGGATGATGCGGCGCGCGCTGTGCCCCCCCTCGCGGGTCAGCTCGAGTTCCCCCGCCTGGTCACGGTCGAAACCTACCTGCAGCTCGTCCAGCAGCAATTCGCGGACCGCCTCCGCCCCGTTGGTAACCAGTTGCCGAACGGCGGCCGGATTGGCAGTACCGCCGCTGGCTTCCAGGATATCCGTGGCTAGCAATTCGGGATTCTCCGCGGTGTCGTATATGATGCCGCCCTGGGCCCAGTCGCTGTTGGCTTCCAGCGATCCGCCGAGCGACAGCAGAGTGACGTCCAGGCCGGCCTCCGCGGCGTACAGCGCGTAGGCCGAACCGGCCAGCCCGCCCCCGATTACCAGACAATCCGTGCGCAACACATCCATTGGAGCGGACGTTACCGCCTTCCCCGGGCCGCGTCAAAATCCTTAGTGATCTCCATGAGGAGTCTCGCTTCCCTTCTTTCGCCTTCGGCTCCCGGCTCCGCCGCCGAGCTTGTCGCAGCGGTGGATGTTGGGGATGATAGGGATCGGTATCCCGACGGCTGCAAGTTGCCCGTCGGCTCCGCCATTGCAGCAGGACAGACCATGGCATTGCATCCCCTGGCCGGCCAGCCGGCGCCCCAATCGATCCTGACCAACATCCCGCGCCTGGTGGCCGGCTATTACAGCCTGGAGCCGGACCCGGCCGAGCCCGCCCAGCGCGTGGCCTTCGGGACCTCCGGCCACCGCGGCAGCTCGGAACTGCGCAGCTTCAACGAGCGCCATGTCCTGGCGATCAGCCAGGCCGTCGCCGAGTTCCGCGCCGGCAACGGCATCGACGGGCCGTTGTTCCTCGGCATGGACACGCATGCCCTGTCGGAACCGGCCCTGATCAGCGCGGTCGAGGTACTGGCGGCCAACGGTGTCGACCTGCGGATCGATGCGGACTTCGGCTATACGCCCACGCCGATTATCTCGCACGCCATTCTGACCCTTAACCGCGGCCGCCGGGATCGCCTGGCAGACGGCGTGGTGCTGACGCCCTCGCACAATCCGCCATCGGACGGTGGTTTCAAATACAACCCGCCGAGCGGGGGGCCGGCCGACACCTCGATCACCCGCTGGATCGAGCAACGCGCCAACGAACTGCTGGCCGACCCCGCGGATATCCGCCGCTGGCCCTGGGAGCGCGCGGTGCGGGCGGACCATGTGCGCCGCCACGACTACCTGACACCCTACGTCGACGATCTGTGCAACGTTATCGACATGGATGTCATTCGTCATTCGGGCATCCGCATCGGCGCCGACCCGATGGGCGGCTCGGGCATCGCCTACTGGGAACCGATCGCAGAGCGCTACGGCATCGGGCTCGAACGGGTCAGCGAAACCGTCGACCCGACGTTCCGATTCATGCGTGTCGACAAGGACGGCAAAATCCGCATGGACTGCTCCTCGCCGTCGGCCATGGCCGGACTGATCGATCTGAAAGACCGCTACGACATCGCTTTCGGCAACGACACGGACTTCGACCGCCACGGCATCGTCACGCCGAGCGTCGGCCTGATGAACCCCAACCACTTCCTGTCGGTCGCGATCAGCTACCTGTTTGCGAACCGCCCCGGCTGGCCCGCGACGGCGGCCATCGGCAAGACCCTGGTCAGCAGCAGCATGATCGACCGCATTGCAGAGGAAACCGGGCGGCGGCTGTGTGAAGTTCCGGTCGGCTTCAAATGGTTCGTCGACGGCCTGCTGGACGGTTCCCTCGGGTTCGGCGGCGAAGAAAGTGCGGGCGCCTCTTTCCTGCGCCGCGACGGCACCGTGTGGGTGACCGACAAGGACGGCATCATCCTGGACCTGCTGGCCGCCGAGATCACGGCGCGCACCGGCCGGGACCCCGGAGAGCACTACCGCGATCTGGAAGCCCGCTTCGGCGCGCCGGTCTACGAGCGCATCGACGCCCCCGCCACCCGCGAGGAGAAGGCCGTGCTGGCCGACCTGTCACCCGAGCAGGTGACGGCCACCGAACTGGCCGGCGAACCGATCCTCGCCCGCCTGACCCGGGCGCCGGGCAACGACGCCGCGATCGGCGGGCTCAAGGTAGTGACCGAAAACGGCTGGTTTGCGGCCCGTCCCTCCGGCACCGAGGACATCTACAAGATATATGCCGAAAGTTTTGTTGGCCTGGAACACCTTCGCCGCATCCAGCAGGAGGCCCGCGCCATTGTCGCGGGCGCGCTCGGGGGCGCGACGTCATGAAATGGAAGGGTCGTCGACACGTTTTCGATGCCCTGTGACGAACTGTTGGGCGCTTGTCGGAGCGGCTCTAGGAGCGGCTGTAGGAGCGGCTGTAGGAGCGGCTTTAGCCGCGATTTTGGTTGCATGTACCTAATGCCGTCGCGCGTCGCTCCTACATTGTTGCCGTCGCGGCACGGAGGCGCTCGAGGCTGGCCGCCGGCCAATGCTCATCGAGCGAGTAATACCCGGAAACCTGCACCGCGCCCTCCGGCACTACCACCCAGGGCTGCTTCGAACTCGTGTAAATGTGGATATCGGGCGGTAGCCGATCGGGATCATCCAGCGTACCCACCCGCACGAATGAAACGGCTTCGCCCGCGCCCGCGTAGTGGCTCCAGAGGGCCACGCGGCATCGCGGGCACCGTATGATTTTCTGGCCCTTGCCGCTGGCCGACGGCGTATCGACCACCTCGGTGGACCCCTCCAGGAGTATCACCCGGTCCCTTTCCACCAACGCGTTCAGCACGAACGCGGACCCGGTTTCCCGCTGGCACCAGCGGCAATGGCAACAGTGCACGAACATCGGTTCCGCCGCCATGCGGTATCGCACGTGGCCGCAGGCGCAGCACCCCTCCAACACACTCTCTCGTTCTGGACCGGTCATGGCGACCTCCTCGGATTGTTCCGATCTTACCATTCGAAGCGGCTGGTGCCGGTCTCCGAGCCGTCCGGCGCGAACCGGCGTTCGATGAACGTCACCCGCGCATTGCCGTCCATCAGCACCACGGTAGAGGAGCGCGTTCCGTATTCCGGCGAGACGATGAAGTAGTGGTTCATCAGGTGGCGGCGGATTTCCCCGTCATCGGCCCCTGGCGGCATGTCACCCGGCACCAGGCTACGTTCCGTCAGCAGATCGAGAAGCGCCTCGGGGTCGATCCGGTCGGTGTCCAGCAACTGCTCGAGACGGGCGCGGCCCGAATGCACCTTGGGCCAGTCGGTATCCAGCAGGTGATTGCTCAGGCCATGGCAACCGGCGCCGATTTCCAGCGTCCGCTCATGGCGATTGGATACATAGGCAAGGCTCTCCGGCGTGCCCAGCAGCAGGCTGAAACCGCGGTAGGAGCCGCCGGACAGCCGCAGCCGCTTGGCCTGTTCCAGGGGCGGGAGATGCCCCGTCAGGAAGTCCGTGACCAGTTCGCCGCGGGACCGCTCCAGCGGCGCTTCCGGCGCCAGCGGCTCACGGTAATTGGTAACCGCGGCGACCCGCCCTGATCGGGTCACGCCCAGCCAGGTTCCTCCGGCTTGCAGGTCGCGCCCGGCCAGCAGGTCCGGCTGCCGCGGCCAGACGTCCGCGGGCACGGTCGGGCGTTGATGGAACTCGTCACGGTTGGCTGCCAGCACCAGACGATAGTCCGGATGCGCCCGCCAGGCGAACAGGATCAGGCACACGGGGAGGTCACCTCGACCTTCTCACAGGAGCCGAAGGCGACCCGCCGACCCCGGTTGGGTAAGTCGAGCGAAGCGAGCGGTACCAGAGGGGTCGTGCGCATATTGCATGCCGTCGAGCGCAGCCGCCTTCCGCCGCAGGCGGGAGCAGGGAAGCGAGACTCCTTAAGAGCGCCGCGGTGCGAGTATCCGCTTCACCGCCCATTGCGGCCCCAGGGTTCATAGTGCCGGCGTGTCCATGCAGTGAACTATACGGCCGAAGGCGGCCCCACGCCATGCCACCGGCGATCACTAATCGCGGCTAAAGCCGCTCCCACAAAGCCGCTCCCACAAACCGCTCCTACTGGTTCGCAAAATGGTTGGCCAGCGCCTGCCTGTCTTCCTCGCTCAGCGTGTTGGCGATGCTGCACATATTCGTCGGCGTTTTCGGATGGTCTCCGGATCGGTACGTGGTGGTCGGACAATGCCGTTCATAGAAATGGAACTGCTCCAGGACTTCACGCAGCCAGGCGGGGCTCCTGTCCGCCAGCGACGGTACGTCGTCCTCGGCCGAAACGCCGTCGGGCCCGTGACAGGCCTCACATTCCGCAATCAGTTCCTGCAGGTCCTGCCCACCGGCCGATGCTGCGAGCGGCAGCACCAACGTCGCTGCGAGGGCGAGAGCAATGCCGTTTCTCATGGGGAGCGCTCCCTTCGTCTTCGTCCAGTCTCTACTATAGCCCAGGCCGCGTATTCAACAGCCGTTCAACCGCGCAGCCTGACGCCCGAGCGCCGCGGCCCGCATCAGGCGAGGTAGTTGCCGAAAAAACTCATCGTGCGCTGCCAGGCCAGCGCCGCCGCCTCCGGAGCGTAACGCGCCGCGCTGGAGTCGTTGTGAAACCCGTGCCCGGTGCCGGGGTACATGTGCAGGCTGTAGGCGATGCCGTGCTGATCCAGCAGGGTCCGGAACGAAGGAATACTCTGGTTGATGCGCTCGTCGTTGCCTGCGTAATGCATCATCAGGGGCGCGCTTACCCGGGCCACGTCCTCCGCACCCAGCGGGCTGCCATAAAAGCAGACCGAAGCCGCGGTCGCGCTCTCCCGCGCGGCGCACAGCAACGAAACGCCGCCGCCATAGCAGAAGCCGACTGTCCCGATCATTCCCGTGCAATCCTGGCGGCCGGCGAGATACGGAACGCCGGCCACGACATCGGCGGTGATCCGTCCGCGGTCGGATTGTCGGAACAGGTCGCGGGCCGCTTCCTGGTCCTGCGGAGCGCCGCCGGCGTAGGTCAGGCCGTCGGGCGCCAGTGCCAGGTAGCCGGCCAGCGCCGCCCGTCGCGCGATGTCCTCGATGTGCGCGTTGAGCCCGCGGTTCTCGTGGATGACCAGGATGCCGGGCAGGGGCCCCTCGTGGCCGGCCGGACGGGCGGAATAGCCGCGCACCGGGCCGCCGGCACCTTCGTACTCCAGGTACCCGGCCTCCAGGCGCGGATCGTCCTCCGGCACCTGCTGCCCCCAGGCATAGTTGGGCTCCAGCAATGGCAGCAAGGCGCTCGCGGCCGCTGTTCCGCCGGCGATGCCGACCAGCCGCCTCAGGAAAGAACGTCTCGGCAGATCGCCGTGAATGTATTCGTTGTACAGGTCGAGCGCTTTCTGGTCCACGGCGGCAGTACATTTCAAAGCTCCAGCTTACACCATCAGCGAAAAACCGGGCCAGGCGACAGCGCAGTCCCGGGATGCGGCGCTAGTCCAGGCGCTGCATTATCGCCAGCACCGCTTCCCGCGTCCCGGCGATTGCCCTGGTGAGTTCTCGCTCCGCAGCCACCGCCGCCGGCGTATGGTCGCCAGCCCCGTCGAGATCGTCCAGGTCCGCGAAGCGGTCCAGCCACTGCCGGTGGAGCTCCTCGCCCACGGCAGGGCCGGGTGCCGGCATCAGCATCATCAGGTCCCGGATCATTGCGACGTGACCGAATCCGCGGATGCGTAATTCACCCTCCGTTTGCGCCCGTTCATCGAACGGCAGGTAGTAGTAGCGGAAGTCGATCACCTGCTGCAGTTCGCCGAGGCTCTCCAGAACTTTGAATGACGCATGCCGCACATTGCGCTGTTCCTCGGTCGTCTCATTGCGCCAGGTGTTGTAGGCCAGCGCGGTCACCGCGATCACCAGGCTGATCAGCGCTACCGCGTTGTTGTGGATCTGTTGTCGAATCGTCTCCATGAATACTCCCCGACCACCGCGCCGAGTCGCGCGGCAGCTGATTCGCAGCAACGCCCGCGTCCCAGGTCGGGCCCGGTGGCCAGCGCCGTACTCGTAAGCAGGACCGGGAAAACTCGCAATTGGTTGCAAAACCGTTCACAAAGGCCGGCCGCACCTGCCCACTGTTACACTTCCTTGATGTGCAGACGGTGCGTTAACCGGTTGCCGAGCCGCGTCGACGCCGCCCTCCCGGTTCAAATGGTACGCGTCTGAAACTAATTCGGTCGAGCGCCGGTCAATGGGACTATGTGCAAAACTAAAGCCCTTCGATTGACCGCGTACTTCCCGGCCGTTCTGGCAGCCCTGCTGTTGTCGGCCTGTGAGCCGCCTGCGCCCGAACCGCAGATCGACTGGCAACCGCCGGCATTCGAACTCTCGGACGCGGACGGCCAGTTGCTGCGGTATCCCGCCGACCTGGAAGGGCCGGCCATCGTGCTCTTCTGGGCCAGCTGGTGCCCCTACTGCAAGGCGCTGATGCCCCATCTGCAGAGCATCGTCGACGAGAGCGACGGGGCGGTCCAGGTACTCGCCCTGAACATCAGGGACGATGCCGACCCGGTGGCCTTCATGGCCGAGTACGGCTACGACTTTCGCCTGTTTCCGGACAGTGACGCGGTCGCCGAATCCTGGGGCGTCAAGGGCACGCCAGGCCTGTTCCTGGTCGACGCGACGGGTCGTGCCGTGTTCAGCAATTACGCCATCCCCAAGGAGGCTTTTGCCGGCGATCCCGCCGCCCTGGTCGAAGAGATGAAGCACTATCAGAAGGCAGCGCGCCGGGCGCCGGTCTGGGCTTCCGAATTGCGCAAGGCCATCGACCGTACGCTGCTCTGACGCCCCGTCCCGCCCGATGGGTCAGCCGGATCGGAACCAGGTATTCACCGCCCGCGCGAAGCGGGCCGGGGCGGCCGGATCCATGCGCAGGTAGAGCGAGGGTTCAATCAGTTCCAGCTCCATGACCTCGAAATCCGACTCCGCGTTGCGGACCAGGTCGATTCGCGCGTAGAGCGGCGTCGGTGATATCGCGTCCAACGCACGGTCGGCCCTGCTGCGCAGCCGGGCCTCCGGCACCACGCTGCGGATGCCGGCGCCGCGCTCCTCCTGCGACCGGAACTCGCCTGCGGCCGGCACCTTGAGAATCGCGTGACTGAACGCCCCGCCGAAATAGAACAGCGAGTACTCCCCCTCGGTCAGGACGTTTTCCATGAACGGCTGAAGCATGCATGCCCGGTTCTCGAAACGGGCCGCGATGCGGCGCAGGCGCTCGCGGTCTTCCCGCCGGCGCAGCCGGTAGGCGTCCTCGCCGTTCGCGCCGATCACGGGCTTGACGACCATCCGGTCCACGCCGAGGCGATCCGCGTAACCCGCCAACTCCCGCTCGCGCAATTCGTCCAGCCACAACGTGGTCACCACGCCGACGCCCTTGCCGGCGAGGTCCTGCAAATAGCTCTTGGCCAGGTTCCAGTGAACCAGGTCCAGCGGATTGGCCAGGCGGGTCTGCCGATTGATGTGCGCCAGTACGTCGAGGAACCCCGGCACGTCGTTCCAGTAGTCCCAGGTGGAGCGTATCACTACCAGATCGAACGCGCTCCAGGGGATGTCCTGCTGCCGCCAGGACACGATGGACACGCGCCAGCCGAGCCGTTCCAGCGGTTCGACCGCCAGCTCGTCGTCGATCACGAAATCCCCCGATTCCTGCAGGGTGAGAAACGCGCAACTCCTCATGGCGCCAAGAGTACCACCCCGGCGAGTCCGGATGCCCTGCCGACCGCCGGGTGCACGCCTTGTTACCGCCGAGCCCGTCCCGTACAGTCGGCACCATGTGGTACGACTACCTGTTTTCGCTCATCACCCTGTACCTGGTGGTCGCCGTGCTGGCCAGTGTCCACGTGCTGCTCAACAAGCGTAACTCGAGGGCGACCTTCGGCTGGCTGGGCCTGATCCTCGTGTTTCCCATCGCCGGGGCCCTGCTGTATGCGCTGTTCGGCGTCAACCGCGTGCAGCGCAAGGCCCGCAGGTTTTCCCCCGACGGCGCACCCGAAGAAACCCTGGCGGATGGCCCCGGCCCGGCCCCCGCCGGCGCCCAATTGAGCCGGCCCGGCTACCAGGTGACGGGCACGGAGCTGGCGCCCGGCAACCAGGTGGCC
>CALKKN010000228.1 GCA_937995275.1 uncultured Lysobacterales bacterium
ATTTCGCATCACCTGACCGCCGCGGTGGTCAGCGCCGACCCGGTGTTCCAGAACCGGGTGCTCGGCGCGACCGTCAATGGAACGACTTACTGCGGCCTGCGCGCCCGCACCACGGCGGCGCCGCAGAACCACTGGTTCGGCCCGTGCGGTGACGCCCGTGCCGCGGGCATCGGGACGCCCGAGGCGATCGTCAGCACCTGGAGCGGTCATCGCGAAATCATCATGGATCAGGGCGCCCTGGAACTTCTGTGGGCGGTCCCGGAATCCATGTAGGGGATACCGGCCTGTCATCAGTTTCGGGCTCCGTGTATCATGCTGCCCAGGTCGTACCGGGTGCTACTCTGACAGGATATGCAGACCAGAATTAAATACCGTCTCGGGTGGGTTGAAGCTGGTCTCTACATCGGTGGTGCAGCGCTGTTGGCAGTCTTCTTGCTGTTGCGCCTCGAAGGCGAACGCCAGCGGGAGGCCGGCATCGCCGCGTTCACTGAAGCCGTCGAAAAGCAGGTCACGATAGCCAGCCCTGCGGCGGGCGAGGGCATGGCCGCAGCCGTGAGTCCTCCGGACCAGAGCCTGTGGACAGAGAAGCGAATCCGCCAGTACCGGGAGAGCCTCGCGGTCGAGGCGGACCCGCCCCTGGCCGTGATGACCGTCGCCAGGCTCGGCATCCAGGTGCCGGTGTACGACGGCACCGACGATTTCAACCTGAACCGGGGCGTGGCCCGCATCGAAGGCACCGCCACCGTGGATGGCGCCGGCAACCTCGGCATCGCCGGTCACAGGGACAGCTTTTTCAGGGGGTTGAAGGACATCCAGATCGGCGACGAAATCGAGTTGCTCACCGCCGGCGGCCGTCTGGCCTACACCGTGTCTTCAATCGAAATCGTCGAACCCAGCGACGTATGGGTGCTCAAGCCTACGGAAAAAAAGACAATGACACTAGTTACCTGTTATCCTTTCTATTATGTTGGGCATGCGCCTAAGCGGTACATTGTGAAGGCGACGGCTGAACATTTATTGGCAAAAACTGAGTGAGGGAATTATGAAGAAGACTCTATTGGTACTCGTCCTGCTCCTGCTTGGCGGCCTTGGCTTCAGCACAACTGCCAGCGCCCAGGGCGTATCCTGCAGCGACATCGTCTGGTCGGACACCGCTCTGGAGGTGAACCCCAACATCGCGGATTTCTGCCTGGAGGTGGTCGACAAGCGCGGCATGCAGGCGGCAAAAATGACTGCCCGGGTGGTTCGCCAGAGCGTCAATTCCACGATCGTCCGGTGGCGGACACGGGACGGCTCCTGGTCGGCAACGGAGCGCCGTTTTCCCGACCGCGGTTTTGCGGCGGAAATAGACGGCCGGAGTGTGCGGATCGTGGATCTGCCCGCGCGCCAGGAAGTCAACGTCTACGTCCCCGCAGGTGACATGTGGAGCCTGCCCGCGGAGCCGGTAGCCGCCGCCGCAGCACCGCCGCCGCCTCCGCCTCCGCCGCCGCCGGCGCCCGAGCCGGAGCCGGAACCGGAGCCGGTAGCGCTGCCGACCACCGCAACCCAGGTTCCGCTCCTTGCGCTGCTGGGTGGCCTGTTCATCCTGCTGGGTGGGGCCGTCAGCCTGGTTCGCAGCCGCATGTAAGCGGTGTGCCGGTCGCGATGTATGTCGCGATCGATGCACGACAGACACGAAGGGCGCCAGTGGCGCCCTTCGTTTTTCCGGGTGTGCCGCGGTATTCGCGGCCAGCCGGGATCAGCTGGCCATGCCGAGCACGCGGGTGAGTCTGGACCGCGGCTGCAGCAGATCCCTGAGTGTGTAGTGTTCCAGGGTGTCGAGGTAGGCGTTCAAAGCCTGGTTCAGTGCGGACTTCAACTCGCAGACCGGTTTGATGATGCAACTCCCCTCTTCGCAGAAACACTCGACCAGGTTCAGGTCATCCTCCATGTCGCGGACGACGTCGGCGATAACGATCTCATCGGCGGGGCGCGCCAGTGCGACACCCCCACCCGGTCCGCGGCGCGCATCGACGTAACCCATTCGGGTCAGCAGGCTAACCACCTTCATCAGGTGATTGCGGGAGATGTTGTAGGCCTCGGAAATTTCCTTGATGGTTACCCGGCCATCGTCCTTGAGTCCGAGGTATATCAACACGCGCAGCGAATAGTCGGTGAATCGTGTGAGTTTCATGGGCTGTCACCGTTGCTGTAATTATCGGATCGCGGTGGGTATTCATGCCGGATTCCAGCTTAATTTAGCAACTGCGTGCTTACAGCCGCTTGATTCACATCAAGGTTCCTTAATATACGACAAGCAGGTGTTGCCGCTCAGACTTCCTCGACCCCCGAGTCCGTGGCCATCAGCACGACGTCGGCCGGCCGCAGGGCGAACAGCCCGCAGGTGACCACGCCGGCCAGGTTGTTGATCTGCCGTTCGACGCCGACCGGGTCGACCAGGTCCATGTTGTGGACGTCCAGGATGACGTTGCCGTTGTCCGTCACAAAGTCCTGCCTGAGCTCCGGCTGGCCGCCCATGGCGACCAGTTGCCGGGCGACGTAGCTGCGTGCCATCGGAATGACTTCGACGGGCAGCGGAAATTTGCCCAGCACACCGACGCGCTTGCTCGCGTCGACGATGCAGACGAACTGGCGGCTGGCGGCGGCGATGATCTTCTCGCGGGTCAGTGCGCCGCCCCCGCCCTTGATCAGCCGGTGGTGGGGATCGAACTCGTCGGCGCCGTCGATGTAGACGTCAAGCGTACCCACGTGGTTCAGTTCGCGCACTTCGATACCGTGCGAACGCAGGCCGGCAGTGGTCGCTTCCGAAGCGGAGACTGCCGCTTCGATCCGCCTGCCTGAGGCCGCGAGGGCGTCGATGAAGCAGTTCACCGTGCTGCCGCTGCCGACGCCGAGGATACTGTCTTCGCGGACCCGGTCCAGGGCGGCGGCGGCTACTCGCTGCTTCTGGGCCTGTTGATCGTCAGTCGGCATTCGACGTCTCCAGCGAGAGGAGGAAATCCCAGTATGCCTCATCGACCGGCATGATGGATAGCCGGTTGCCCCGGCGAATCAGAGGGAGACCCTCCAGGCGATCAGCGTGCTGCTTGATTTCCTCCAGGCTGATCAGCCGCCTGGTCTTGCGGCGGTACCTGACGTCGACCATCAGCCAGCGCGGATTATCGGGATCGCTCTTGGCGTCGAAATACTTGCTGCCCGGATCGAAAGCCGTGTGGTCGGGGTAGGCGCCCGACACGATCTCGCATATACCCACGATCCCGGGGGTAGCGCAACTGGAGTGGTAGAAAAAGGCGAGGTCGCCCGTGCGCATGTCGTCGCGCATGTAGTTCCTGGCCTGGTAGTTGCGAATTCCGTCCCAGTGGTCCTTGCGCCCCGGGCAGTTTTTCAGATCGTCGATGCTGAACGCATCCGGTTCACTCTTGATCAGCCAGTAGTTCATAGGGTTGCACTCATGTTCAGGTTTCGCGCCGGCGGCCGCCGGGCGGTCAGTTGTGGCAGGTAAAACAGCCCGCCTCGGTCAGCATCCCGTGCAGACGGACATCCCAGGGATCCAGCGGCAACCGCTCCCGCTTCTGCAACTCGTAACCCACGCCGACCCGCCGGGGTCCGGTCTGCCCGGCGAACGGCTGGAACAGCCGGTCATAGTAGCTCGCGCCCATGCCCAGCCGGCCGCCGGACTCGTCCCAGGCCACCAGCGGCAGCAGGACCAGGTCGATCTCGCTCAAACGCATCTCCAGCGTGCCGGCCGGTTCCGGGATACCGTACCGGTTGGCCCGCATATCGCTCGCCGGTAACCACTGGCGGAACACGATCACCGCTTTGCCGGGTTCGTCCAGAACGACGGGCAGGGCCAGCCGCACCCCCTCGGCGTCGAGTCGACGCAGCGCCGGCTCCAGGTCGGGTTCGCCGTCGAAGGCCACGTACGCCGCAATGGCGCCCGGCTCCGTGCGCTTCGAAAAATCCAGCAGCTCGCGGTTGATCGCCGCATCCAGCGCCTGTCGCCGTTCAGCCTTCAGACCGGCCCTCAGGCTGCGCATGGACTTGCGGAGTTCGGCTTTCTGACGCTTGCGGCTGGGTTCGTTGTTCATCGGGAGGGGAATGGGCGATAAAAACCCTCCGTGGAGTCGCTGCGGTCCGGTGACCTTGAACCAGAGGTTCAGGTGGGACGGCTTACGAGGCCTCAGGCTTTTCGCTGAAAGCGAACGTGCTCACCGGCTCTCAGATCGGCTGTCCCCAGGTCAAAATGTAGGGACAAGGCATTTAGCGGTCCCGCTGGCAAACGCCACAGAGGGCAAATTCAGTATACCGCCTTCATTCCTTGAGCGCATCATCGATCTGGTCGGCGAGCATGCGGATCCGGCTGTCGATGGTCTCCTCGCGCTGCGTCTCCTGTCGCTGGAGCTTGAGCAGGTCCGCGCTGTAATTCAGCGCCGCTTGCAGCGCGATGCGTTCCAGCGAGAGCAATCGTCCGGAATCCCTGATTTCGCTCATGCGCTCGTCGAGGTTGCGGGCCGCCTCGATCAGATCGTTACGCTCTTCCGGGTCGCAGGCGAACTGATACTTCTTGTCGAGGATGATGACGGAGACAGGCTCGGCGGAGTGGCTCATGGTGGTACGGTCCGTGATTGGCTGGGTCAGGTCCCGCAGCGGCCCGGGCACCTGGTCAGGGCTGTTCCAGAGCCTTGAGGCGATTGATCATGGCCTCGACCTTGCTGCGCGCTTCGTCGTTCTTGGCGACCAGTGCCGCTCGCTCGGCGACGAGCGATTCCTGGCGGGCCTGCAGTGAATCGTTTTCCTCGCGCAGCTTCTGGCATTGCTCGAGCAGGCTCCGCAGTTGCTTCTCGAGCCGGTCGAGGTCTTTGGCCGTCTGTTCCAGGGAATCCATGTCCGCAACTATAGATTGAGCGGGGTAGACCGTCAAACCTTGCTCGCGGAAGCGTTCCGGACGGCTGTGGAGCAACCGTCAACAGTGTTAACATTCAGCATTTGGGAAGGATCCGATGTCCGCGCCATCATTACCCGATTTCGAGCATACCCTGCAGCTCAGCGGGGGGCGTCTCGACGCCCCCGAACTGGCCGAGTGCCACGGCTTGCTGTGCGGCCTCGTGTGCCGGGAATCGAGCCGGACGGCCGGCGATTACCTGAAGCAGCTGTCGGCGATGCAGTTGGTGGTCAGCCCGGACCGGGCGCTGCATGCCGCGCTTGCGCAGGTCTGGCAGAGCACCGTGGACCAACTGGAGGACGAGGAACTGGGATTCCGGTTGTGGTTGCCGGACGACGAGGAGCCGCTGGAGCAGCGCACGGCTGCCCTGGCTCACTGGTGCTCGGGGTTTCTGGCCGGCCTGGGGAGCGCCGGACAGGTCGATGTGCTGTCAGCCGAAGCACGCGAGGCGATCGCGGACCTGCAGGAAATTGCCCGGGCCGAGCTGTCGCCATCCGACCAGGACCAGCAGGCCGGCGAAGACGATGAAACCGCCTATGCGGAGATCGTCGAGTACGTGCGCGTGGTCGCCCTGCTGATGCGGGAAGATTTCCGGGGCCCCAAGGGCGGCGAGGCCATTCACTGAACGGCGTCCTGCAGGGGCGGGCGCCGTAGCGACCAAGGGTAGGAAATCGTGATCAAGCAACAGGAATATGCCCGGCGCCGGCGCCAGTTGATGCGTATGGCGGGAGACGACTCGATTGTCATCCTGCAGGCCGCGCCCCCGCGCATTCGCAACAACGACGTCCACTATCCCTACCGGCAGGACAGCGACTTTCTGTATCTCACCGGTTTTCGCGAACCCGAAGCGCTGCTGGTGATGATCCCCGGTGAAGACGGCGGCAAATGCATCCTCTTTTGCCGCAAGCGCGACCGGAAACGCGAGATGTGGGACGGGCCGATGACCGGCCTGCAGGCGGCGGTGACCGACTACGGTATGGACGAGGCCTTCGACATCGGGGAAATGGAAACCCGGCTGCGCGACCTGCTGCGCGACCGGGACCGTATTTACCACGATCTCGGGCGCGACCCCATGTTCGACCAGCGCCTGATCGGGTGGCTCAACGAGTTCCGCGGCGAGGCGCGCAGGACGTACCACGCGCCCGAGGAAATCCATGCCCTGGATCACATGTTGCACGACATGCGGGTCTACAAGAGCCGCGCCGAGCTGTCCGCCATGCGGCGCGCCGCCAGGGTGGCGATCGAGGCGCACGAAGCGGCCATGCGCAGCTGCCGCCCCGGCTTGAGCGAGGCGGATATCCACGCGACCCTGCTGAACGTGTTCACCCGCCGACAGTGCGAGACGTCCTACCTGCCCATCGTCGGCGGCGGCGCCAACGCCTGCGTCCTGCACTACGTCGCCAACCGTGACGAGCTTAGTGACGGCGACCTCCTGCTGATCGATGCCGGTGCGGAATACGACGGCTATGCTTCCGACATCACGCGCACATTTCCGGTCAACGGAAAGTTCTCGCCGGAACAACGTGATCTCTACGAGGTGGTGTTGGCCGCGCAGGCGGCGGCGCTCGACAAGGCGCGCGCCGGCAACCAGTGGCAGGACGTGCACCAGGCGGCGGTGCGCGCCGCGTCGGAGGGCATGATCGAACTCGGCATTCTGAAGAAAAGCCTCGAAGAGGAAATCGAATCGGAGGGCTACAAGAAGTACTACGTCCACAACACCGGCCACTGGCTGGGGCTCGACGTTCACGATGTGGGTGAGTACACGATCGACGGCCATTCCCGGGAACTGGAGCCGGGCATGGTGCTGAC
>CALKKN010000229.1 GCA_937995275.1 uncultured Lysobacterales bacterium
GTGAATGGCTCGACAGGTAGCCGGTCGCAGGTGCTACCTGCCGGACCTTGCGGCGGTCTCCGATCACCAGGGTCACCCGCGCGCCCAGGGCGTCGCGGTTGAGCTGCGGGTCGAACGCGCGCACCGCCAGCCAGTGTCCGCGGCGTGGCGTGTCGTTGCGATAGAGCCGGGCCCGGTCCAGCAGGTTCGACACCAGCAGGTCGATGTCGCCATCCCCGTCGATATCGCCGCTGGCGATGCCGCGGCTGATCTCAAAGCCGGAAACGAGGGCTCGGACCGGTTCGTCCAGCCGCGTGAAGCGGCCGCTGCCGTCGTTCAGATAAAACAGGTTGGGCTCGGGCAGGGTGTTCCATGGAGGCGGGTAAGCCGAGCCCGGGGCCGCAGCTCCGGTGTTGACCTTGCCGTTCGCGATGAAAAGGTCGAGGTCGCCGTCGAGTTCGGCGTCGAGCGCGACGACGCCGAAGCCGGTGTACGGCATGCTCGAGGGCCCGAGGCCGCTCGAACCGCTCAGGTCCCGGAAGCCGGCCGTTCCGCCGAGGTTGCCGTACAGGGTGTTGGCCTCGTTCATCAGGTGGGTCAGGAAGAGATCGAAAGCACCGTTGTCGTCGAGGTCTTCGGCGATGACGCCCATCCCCGCCTGGGCCTGGCCGTGGAGGTTGTAGGCAATGCCCATGGTCAACGAGTCGTCGCGGAAGGTGATGGCGCCCGGCGCACTGGCGCCCCGGTTGATCCACATCTGGTTGGCGTAGGCGTCGTTGGCGACGTACACGTCTTGCCAGCCGTCAGCGTTGGCGTCCAGGCAGACCAGGCCCAGGCCGGCGGCGAAGGTATTCGAGATGCCGGCGGCCTCGCTGACGTCCGCAAAGGTGACTGCCCCTTCCTCACCGACACCCTGATTGTGCAGCACGACGTCGTGGACCGGCCGGAAGGACTTGGGGCCGCAGAATTCGGGTGCGCCGGAGTTGTCGGTACACCGCCTGGCCGGCTGGAAGTCGACATAGCGTGTGACGTAAAGGTCGAGGAATCCATCGCGATCGAAGTCACAAAAAGCGGCCGACGCCGACCAGCCGTCCACCCCGGCCCCGGCCGCCGAAGTGATATCGGTGAAGGAGCCGTCTCCACGGTTGAGAAAGAGCCGGTCGGGCCCGAAATTGGTCACGTACACGTCGATGTCACCGTCGTTGTCGACGTCGCCCGTCGCGACACCCATGCCGTAACCCCTGTCGCCCAGACCCGACCCGGCGGTGACGTCGGTATAACGGCCGTCCGCTTCGCGCCGGTAAAGGCGGTTCCTCCCCCGGTCCCCGGTGCCCGATCCAGGCAGGACCTGGTCACCGTTGGTCAGGTAGATGTCGAGATCGCCGTCGTTGTCGAAGTCGAAAAACGCCGCCCCGCCGCCCGTGATGGCCGGCAAGCGGAGCTTGTCGTCGGCGGCCGCCTCGTGCATGAAGTCGAGCCCGGCCTCGTCGCTGATGTCGGTGAACCATGGGGCCGCGGCGGTCGCGGCGGTGTCCGCCGGCCCGCGGTCGATGCAGGCTGCGCCAAGTACCGACAGTGCCAGAGCCAGGGAGCACGCCAGCATGTAATGAATCGACTGCAAGCGAAACAATCTGAGAATTATGGAGATTCCTAAAAGTCCGACCGCCCGCTTCCCTTCGGAAGCGGGCGGTCGGGGTTGGTGGCTCAAGTCGTTAAAAGCCAGTCAATCCTACTGCTTCTTCGGAACGTAGTTCGGGTCCTTGGAGAAAGGATCCGGTGCAGGCTCGGCAGCACGTCCCGGTACCGCCATGGGAACGTTGTTCTCCGGCAGGGCGATGCACAGGTCCGGCACGCAGAGATCGAGTGCTTCGCCCGCGCAGTCGCCGTCCCAGGCGACGTTGCAGCAGAAGGGATCGATGGCGCAAACGGATGCCTCGCATTCCGCCTGCTTACAGCCGACCCCGCCATGTGCTTCGACACAGTTACCGCAGGACTGGCTCTCGAGGAACTTGATCCAATTCTTCATGGCGCCGGGCGAGCAACCCTCAATGAGGTGCCCCTTGCCAAGGTTTTGGGCCTCGACGATCTGCTCGCACGAGCAGCCCGCAGTATCCTCGAGGGTGAAAAGCAGCCCTTGCGGATTCGGCGGCGCCGTCTCGAACACTCCGGGACCGGCGTTGCCTGTAATGGCCGAGTGGTTGTCCTCGAGCGTGCCTGAAGTTGGGGCCGACTCGGGGATCATCGTGCCCGGACAGAGGTCGAATTCTGCAGGTATGCCATCGCAGTCGTTGGCAGCCCCCTCTGGCACCGGTTCGCCGTCGTCCAGGATCGCCAGGCCGAAATCGCCCGTGGCGCTGCCGAAACCGTGCACCAGCACGTTGTAGGTCCTGCCGGCCTGTGTGGGCCAGGAGGTCGTCGACTTGAAGTCGAAGCCGCAAGCGGGATCGTCGTCGTTGCCGCCGATGCACTCCTTCTCCTCGCAGTCGGCGCAGTAGACGCTGATCTTGGTGTCGTAGTCGGCGTCCCCACCGCCGACACAGGTCGACGCGGTCATCGTGTTGCCGGTGCCCTCGACCGTGTACCAGACGCCCGGCGCCGTCACGGACGTGCCACAGTCGATGTCCGGCGGCTCGTCGATCGTTGCGTCCACGGTGGTTCCCGAAGTTATGGAACCAACCGGCAGGGGACCGTCTGCGTCCTCGCAGAAGTCGTTCCCAACGGATTCTTCACAGGTAACGGTGAGGTCGAAGTCACCGGTCGCGGAACCGAATCCGTGCACCAGGATCAGGTCCTCGGTACCGTCTGCCGCCCAGTTCACCTCGGTGGTGAAGCCGCTGCAGCCGGCTGTGTCGTCAAGGCCGGTCACGCAGTCCAGGCCGTCACAGCCACCGTCGTACACTGAGATTTTGGTGTCGTAGTTGGCCTGGTTGCAGGTGCTCGCCGTGACCATGCCATCGTGGGTGACCCGGTACCAGACCCCCGGCGCCGTGTTGCTGGTGCCGCAGAAGGGGGCGCCGTCGACTGTGGCGTCTGTGGTCGAGCCAGAGACCGTGACCGAGCCGCCGTCCTCGGGGCAGGCAAGCTCGATTGCGTCCATGCAAAGGTCGTTGGCCGCCGACGTACAAGCCGGATCCAAGTCGCAGTCCGGGTCGCTGCAGTCGACCAAATCGTCACAGTCGTTGTCGATGCCGTCGTCGCAAATCTCGGTTTCCGGTACGCAGATGCAAGCGGGATCCATGTCGCAATCGGAATCGGTGCAGTCGTAATCACCGTCGCAGTCGTTGTCCAGGCCGTCGTCGCAGGTCGCTTCGGGATCTTCAGTAACCATGCAACCGCCACCGCAGTCAGGGAACCTGAAACTGCAGATGCGGGTATTCCAGTCGAAACTGCCGGTGGTTTGGTAGTACTCCTGGGTGTACCAGAAGGTGCAGTCATCGGTCGGGTCGATGCTCAACGACGAATAGTCGCCCCAGCGGTTGGCAGAAGCGACCTGGGCTCCGGTCCCTTCGTGGCAGGATACCTCGCCGCCGGGCATCGTCCCGAGGGCGTCTCCCGCCATCCGCGAGGTGTAGCGCACGGAGGGGAAGAGAGTCCCGCTGGTCGCGCTGTAGCCCAGGGCGATGTTGCCGTCCTGGTCCTGGGCAATGGAGCCCATCCAGCGCTCGATGCTGTCAGCAGGGGCGTAGGTGCCGTCCTGCTGCAGGAACCAGCCCGAGTCGCCGTCGGCGCTGCGGGTCTCAGCCCAGCGGATGCCGGCCCGGTTGCCGCCTGCGTCGACGGTAGTGTTAAGAACGACCCTGGCGTTGGTGCCGAACCAGCGGTACTGGGCGCGGTACATCGTGAAGGCCGCCAGGCAGTCGAGGTCCTCGCCGCCGTTCACGGGGCTGATGCAGTCGCTGAAGCCGTTGCCCAGGAAGCGGTCGAAGTTCGAACCGGCCACCACGAATGGGCCTTCGGCGTAGGTAGAAGTATCGATAGCCGACCAGTCCACGCACAGGGTGTGGTTGCGGTAGCCGTCATTGGCGAAGGGCGAGTCGTCATAAGCTGCGTCCACCGCCGTCCAGAAAGTCGGGCAAGTGCCCGCCGGCGGGTTCGGTCCCGCCAGGTGCGGCGGCAACTGGCCCTCGACGCAGTCGGCGGCCGTGCAGGGATTGCTGAACTTGACAAACAGCGCCGGCAAGCCAGCCAGCATGGCGTCGCGTTCCATCACGCCGGCACCGACGGAGAACGCTCCGCCCGCGCCGCCGAAGTCGCGCGTCGTGAACGTGTAGGCGCTCTGCCCGCTGCTGCCGCTGGTGCCGTCGTCCCACACGCCCAGTTTCGGGTAGTCGTTGGCGCCGCCCGGCGTCACGGTGAAGGCGTAGCGGTGATAGGGGCCCAGCGGATCGCTGGTGGTCGAGATCGCCACGCACTGGATGCCCTGGTTGACCGAAAACTGGCTGAAGAACCAGCGGCCGGCCAGGTCGTCGTAAAGCACCACCGGGTCGCCGTCGTTGTTGGCCTCGCAGAAGCCGCCGAAACCCACCCAGAAGCTGTTGCCGGCGAAGGGCCCGGCGATCAGGTTGCCGACGACGTCGAAGACGCCCCACACCAGGTTGATGTATTGGACATAAATGCGGTTTCCGCTGTCGTCCAGGCCGATGTCGCCGTTGGTGTCGGGCGGCACGATGGCGACGCCGACAGTGTTGACGTTGTCCTGCTCAGACAGCCCCGGGACGCTGATGATCGGCCCGGGCGTCGGGCCGAAAGAGGGCACTGAGAGACGGTCGAGGCCACCGTCCGGGGCGGCCTTGGCAGGATCCGGTGCAAAGTTCGGCCGTTCGCCGATCGGCACCGTCCTGGTCTCGCCCGCGGGCGCGGCCGGGGCCGGGATGGCCATTTCGCTCAGCGGCGGCGACGTGTCGTGATAGATCGCCTGCCCGTGGTACATCTCCTGGGCCTGGGCCCAGGACGGCAAGACAAGTCCGATGGCCAATACCCCGACCAAAGACCTCCAAGTCATTCTCTTGATACATTCTGAGTTCATTACCTCTCCCCTACCATGGATATGGTTTTCTTATGATTTTCTAGATCCGCAGGATGACCTGAATAAACTTACCCGTGCCGCGCCTGGAACCAGGCGTGGCGGGTGATTGCCATTCGCATTCGGAAACCCTCCGTTGTTCATGTATAGGAGAAGAACATCGATGTGTCAATTCGAATTGGAAGAATCTCAGGCCGATTCGGTCAACGCGATCCGGACGAATCTGCAGGGGAAGCCGTGCCGACAACAAAAAGTCTGTGCGGCAGTTCAATACAAAAGGCTCTTAGGGAAAAGACGTTTTATTCGTCTTACAATATGGAATCATCCACCAGCAAGGCAGCACTGTCGGCCTTTCGTCAGGCACCACAACTGGGGCAGAAGTCACGTCGTTTGCAGCTGAATGCGACAGGTTTCTCATCGTGGCAAGACTTGCAGCGGATTTTATGTTGAAGCCGGGTGAATTGGGAGCAACCTTTGAGGACCGGGAACCGGTTCACCAATTCGAGGGTATCCGACCAAAGCCCGATTCTGGAATCGCCCTGGTTGTCGTAAGAGAACCTCAGCCCGCATATCGCACGAAGGCGGACCGAAAACCATAGTAAGGAGTCTCGCTTCCCTGCTCCCGCCTGCGGCGGAAGGCGGCTGCGTTCGACGGCATACCATAAGCGCACGACCCCTCTGGTACCGCTCGCTTCGCTCGACTTACCCAACCGGGGTCGGCGGGTCGCCTGCGGCTCCTATATTCTTAAAAATACTGCGTCGTCGAATAGTTACACGGTATGTCAAAAAAATGCATTTTTTCCTATCCGATTTCGCACCGCATCCGTTCCCGCACCCCGGT
>CALKKN010000230.1 GCA_937995275.1 uncultured Lysobacterales bacterium
CCGCCTGACCCTTCAGCACGACGCGGTCACCGCGATGCTCGCAAAAGAGCTCGCCACCCCGGGCTGAAATCTGCCAGGCGTGCAGTTCGGACTTGCCCAGCCGTTCGCTCCAGTAAGGAACCAGTGTGCAATGCGCTGAACCCGTAACCGGATCTTCCGGAATGCCCACGGCGGGCGCGAAGAACCGGGAGACAAAATCGCAGGCGTCGCCGGGCGCGGTCACGATGACCGCGAATTCATCGAGTCCGGCGAGCGCTGCAAAGTCCGGTTCGAGCGCCGCCACGTCGGCCTGAGTCGCGAACACCGCCAACAGGTCCCGCGCCGCGTGCAGTTCGGCCGGCGCGGCTCCGAGGCATGCCGTGACAGAGGCATTCCCGGCGATCGGCCGGGGCGGCCGGGCCGGAAAATCCATGGCCAGCAATTGACCCTCCTGCCTGACCGTCAGGGTGCCGCTCTCCGTCTCGAATACGATCTCGCCAGATGCATGCCCCTGCCGAAACAGAACGTACGCGCTGGCCAGCGTCGCATGGCCGCAGAGGTCGACTTCCACCATCGGCGTGAACCAGCGGAGCTCGAAAAACCCACCGCGAGGAACGACGAACGCCGTTTCCGACAGGTTATTCTCCATCGCGATGCCCTGCAGGACCTCGTCGGGCAGCCATTCCTCCAGGAGTACGACGGCAGCGGGATTGCCGGCAAAGACGCGGTTCGCGAAGGCATCCACCTGGAAAATCGGCAACTTCATTTCAGGCCTCCTCCTGTTCCCGGTCCAGACCAGCGGCATGGGATTCCATATCGAATATCCGGGCCTGGCCATGGCGCTTCAGCAATCCGTGCCGGTATCCTAGTGGTACCTGATGGCGTAGTAGATGACATAAAACCACGAAAGTACGCCGTGCACAATCGCCCACAAAATCGACTTGTTGGCGCTCCACGAAATGGTGATCGCCAGGGCCACCCCGAATCCAATACCCGCTTTGGCGGCATCCTGATGCCTCGCCATGTTTGCAGTCCTCCAGAACCGGGAACGGGTCCACCCCACATTAATGCATCGTCGGTGGGTCACGCAATCACCGGAGCCGCCCTCCGACACGGACACCCGTGCGCCATCATCACCAGGCCTGAAATTTTAGTTCTAACACGGTATATACTCGACACGGCCATTGATCGACACGCATCTGTGTACGACATTGCGTTCTACACAGAACTATTATGCGTTTCCCGCCGGCCCCGGGCTTCCGATAGTAATGCAGAACAGCAGGCGCGCATTCTCGTCCTCCGGCTTCTGCCGCCATTCCACGAACGAACGTTCGATGGTGGTTCTGCACAGTTCCAGTGCTGAGTTCCGCGGCAGTTCTGACAGGTCCGCAGTGCCCTGGTGCTGTTGCGAGTGCCCGAGCCTGCCGTCCCGGTATTCGAGCCACCCCTCCCATCCGAGCACCGGAATGGACTGCTATTCACACAGGCGCAGGACCTCCATCGCATCGGCGTAATCTACGACAAGTTCGCGCTCGGACGCAGATCGTTTCCAGACTTTCTCGAAGCCGACCGGTCTTCCGGTACGAAAAATCATTCCGGCTGTCGCCACGTCATCTCGAAAGTAGCTCTGACCCCTTTCCGGACCCCTTTGTGCTTCATGAGTAAACCAACGCACCGGCTGAATAGCCGATAAAGATCAGGCCGATCACAGCCATGATGACGTAGGTGGCAAAAAACAGGCTTTGTTGTTTCCCGGCGCCTGTCCTGACGCCTTCTTTCCGGAAAGCCAGTATCTTGGCGGCTTCCCGGCCGGAGGTGTCCAGGTAGATGGCGCCCCCGAGCAACCCGAGTACTGGCCACCGAGCGTGATCGACGATCATCAGCAATCCCGCCAGCGGCAGCCACCCCAAGGTCAACAGATCCCAGTAGGCCACGTGGCGTTCTGCCGTTTGCAGCAGGGAATCCGCTTCCCGCGGGTCCTCCTGGATGCCGAGGCGTTGCGCCAGTTCGAAGTTCACGCTGGAGATGACCTGGGCGAGATACAGAAAACCACCCAGCAGGAGCGCTGCCCATCCGATTGCGATTTGCATCACTGTTCCTCTCAGTATCGAGGTTGGCGGCCGCTGGTCGAGCCCCCCGTTCCTTGAGCGAGACGACGACCGGGGGATACTCGAGGGAGTTTAGCATTGCGCGATAGCGCCCCGGGTGAAGGAGTACGACGAGAGTCGGCCTCACAGGGCGCTGAACAACCTGGCGCTCCTGGGGCATGCGGCTCAATCGGAAAATGGACCCTGAAAACTAACCGTCAGGGTGGTATAGGAGCACAGAGCACCTCAAGCCGAGGCCCCGCGAATGCCGCGCCTCAGCGGCGCTTGACCTGCTTGCGCAGTTGCTCGAGGGCGCGGAGTTGGGCAGCGGCCTCGGCCAGGCGTGCCTGGGCTTCGGCGACTTCGACCTCGCCGGTGCGGTCCTGGAGTGCCCGTTCGGCCTCCTCCTTCGCGCGTTGCGCAGCAGCCTGGTCGAGGTCATCGGCCCGCACCGCGGTGTCGGCCAGAACCGTGACGACGTGGGGCATCACTTCGAGGATGCCGCCGCCGACGAAGAAGAACGCCTCTTCGCCGTCCGGCTGCTGGACGCGCACCGGACCGGGTTTGAGCTGGGTGATCAGCGGCGCATGGCGGGGGCTGATGCCCAGCTCGCCGACCGTGCCGGTGGCGAAGATCATCGAGGCCTCGCCGGAGTAGATCTCCTCCTGCGCGGACACGATGTCACATTGGATCGTATGTTTCATGTGCTTTTCCAGCCAGTGTCCGGGCCCGCCATCGGCGGGCATCCGCCCTAACGTGTGCCATCAGGCCGCTTCCTTCTCCGCCATCAACTTGCCTTTCTCGACCGCCTCTTCGATCGAACCGACCATGTAAAAGGCCTGCTCGGGCAGGTAGTCGTATTCGCCGTCGATGATGCCCTTGAAGCCGCGGATGGTGTCCTTCAGCGAAACGTACTTGCCGGGCGAGCCGGTGAACGTTTCGGCTACGAAGAACGGCTGCGACAGGAATCGCGCTACTTTACGGGCGCGGGCCACGATGGCCTTGTCCTCTTCGGACAGTTCGTCCATGCCGAGGATGGCGATGATGTCCTTCAGCTCCTTGTAGCGCTGCAGCACGGACTGCACGCCGCGGGCCGTCTCGTAGTGTTCCTGGCCGATTATGTTCGGGTCGAGCAGGCGCGAGGTCGAATCCAGCGGGTCCACGGCCGGGTAGATGCCCTGCTCGGCGATCGAGCGGGCCAGCACCAGGGTGGCGTCCAGGTGGGCGAAGGTGGTCGCCGGCGACGGGTCGGTCAGGTCGTCGGCGGGCACGTACACTGCCTGGAACGACGTGATCGAGCCGGTCTTGGTCGAGGTGATGCGCTCCTGCAGCATACCCATCTCCAGGGCCAGCGTCGGCTGGTAACCCACGGCTGACGGCATACGGCCCAGCAGTGCCGATACCTCGGTACCGGCCAGCGTATAACGGTAGATGTTATCGATGAACATCAGCACGTCGCGGCCCTCATCGCGGAATTCCTCGGCGATGGTCAGGCCGGTCAGGCCCACGCGCAAACGGTTGCCCGGCGGCTCGTTCATCTGGCCGTAGACCAGGGCCACCTTGTTGAGCACGTCGGCTTCCTTCATCTCGTGGTAGAAGTCGTTGCCCTCTCGGGTCCGCTCGCCCACGCCGGCGAACACCGAAAAGCCGCTGTGCTCGATGGCGATATTTCGGATCAGCTCCATCAGCGTGACGGTCTTGCCGACACCGGCGCCGCCGAACAGGCCGACTTTGCCGCCCTTGGCGATGGGCATGATCAGGTCGATGACCTTGATGCCCGTCTCCAGCAGCTCGTTGCCACCCGCCTGCTCTTCGTAGGCGGGCGCCTTGCGGTGGATGGGCATGCGCTTCTCTTCGCCGATCGGGCCGGCTTCGTCGATCGGCCGTCCCATGACGTCCATCACGCGGCCCAGGGTCTTTTCGCCCACCGGCACGGAGATGGGAGCCCCGGTATTGGTCACCGGCAGGCCGCGTTTCAGGCCATCGGTCGAACCCAGCGCAATGGTCCGCACCACGCCGTCGCCCAGCTGCTGCTGCACTTCCAGCATGATGTCGGTATTGTCTACTGTCAGGGCGTCGAATACCCGCGGCATCGCGTCGCGCGGGAACTCCACGTCGACGACGGCACCGATTACCTGAACAACTGTTCCACCACTCATAATTCTCTGCTCCGTTGGCAGTTCTCGTCAGTAGCGGCGTTAGCCGCATGTTTCGAACCCAATCGCGGCTGAAGCCGCTCCTACAAATTCTCTGCTCCGTTGGCAGTTTCCTGCCCATCGCGTGCCGCTGCCACAGCGCAATCCGTCAGACGGCGGCGGCGCCGCCGACAATCTCTGAAATCTCCTGCGTGATCGCGGCCTGCCGGGCCTTGTTGTAGGCCAGGGTCAGCTCGTCGATCAGTTCGCCGGCGTTGTCGGTCGCGTTCTTCATCGCGATCATGCGCGCGGCGTGTTCCGAGGCCAGGTTCTCCAGCACGGCGTGATAGACGTCGGCTTCGATATACCGCACCAGCACCGTGTCCAGCAACGTCTCCGCGTCGGGCTCGTAAATGTAGTCCCAGATATCGCGCACTTCTTCGTCTTCGGTCTCCGGCAGGGGCAGAAGCTGCTCCAGCACGGGCCGCTGCGACATCGTGTTGATGAAGTCGTTGTACACGATGTACACCAGGTCGATCCGCTCCTCCCGGTAGGCGTCCAGCATGATCTTGATCGAGCCGATGAGGTCCTCGATCTGTGGCCGCTCGCCCAGGTCGCTGGCGTGCGCAGCGATCTCGACGTTGATGTTCTTGAAGAACGCCGAAGCCTTCTTTCCCAGCGTAACCAGGCTGACTTCCGCGCCCTTGCCCTGCCACTCCTGGATGCTGTTCAGCACCAGCTTGAACAGGTTGATATTCAGGCCGCCGCACAGCCCACGATCGGTGGAGACGATGACATAACCCACCTTGCGGGTCTCTTCCCGCCGCACGGTGAACGGGTGCCGATACTCGGGATTGGCCTTGCTGAGGTGCCCCATCACGCGTCGGATCATGCGGGTATACGGCCGCGTTGCGTTCATCAGATCCTGCGATCTGCGGATTTTGCTGGCCGAGACCATCTCCAGCGCCGAGGTCACCTTCTTGGTGTTCTCCACACTGCGGATCTTGCCGGTAATTTCCTTTGCGCCTGCCATCTACTTGCTCCGGGAGGGCGGGGTCAGAACAAAAATCGCGCTATGCAATTCCATCCTGACGCCATCTCCACAATTTTACTCTGACCCCATACTTCCGCTTACCAGGTGCCGGTGGACTGGAACTCGCCGACAGCGGCGGTGAGCCGCGCCTCGAGTTCGTCGTTCCAGCTGCCGCTGTCCAGTTCGCCCAGCA
>CALKKN010000231.1 GCA_937995275.1 uncultured Lysobacterales bacterium
CGCCATCCCCGTCGTAGTCGAGCCAGGCGGCGCCCCCGGACATGATCTCCGGCAGCCAATAGCGCGAGGTCAACGCACGGACGTGAATAAAGTCCAGCCCCGCTTCGTCGGTGACGTCCTCGAACCAGGCCGTGTCAGAGGTGGAGTATTCACCCTCCGGCGCTCCGCAAGCGGCGAGGGTGAGTAAGAGGGCTGGGCACAGCCAGCGCGGTATAGCTGTGCTGCGGGTCATTCCAGGCCCCCCGGAGTGTGATCCCGAATCTCGTTCTCGAACGCCGTGACCCGGGCATTGCCGGGCGCCAGTTCGTGTGCCCGCGTCAGCATCGCGCCGGCCCGTTCGAGGCGCCCCTGCTGCAGGTACAGCCGCCCGAGGCTAAGGACCCCGGTCAGCGAGTCCGGCAGCAATGCGAGTACGCTTTGGAAGTGTTCCTCGGCGAGATCCAGCCGTCCTAGTTGCACACAGACTTCGGCCAGCATTCCGTGTATCTGTGGATCGCGTGCGTCGAGGTGCAGCGCTCGCTCCAACGAGGCTGCCGTCCGCTCGAGATGCCCCAGTTCCGCCTCGGCCATAGCGAGCGCCACGTGAGTCTGAGCCATTTCCGGCGCACGCTGAACGGCTGTTTCGGCGTAGGCCAATGCGGCGCCGGAATCGCCGGTTCGGGTGGCCAGTGAAGACAGATTCAGCCAGGTTGAGAATTTCTCAGGCGCTATGCGGCGCGCCTCATCCAAGGTCGATTTTGCTTCCTCGAACCGGCCCATGCGCATATACGCAATGGCGAGATTATTCAGGTCCGTGGCGTTGTCAGGTTGTTCATTCAGGACCTGTTCCAGCAACAGGGCCGCTTGGTCGGGCCGGCCGCCGTGCAACAGCGCAGCGGCCCTGTTACGCCGGGCCGGCAGGTTGACGGCGTATTCGTGGATCTGCGGCGCAAGCGGATCTGTCAGGTAGCGTGGCACGGCGTCGATACCTCGCGCCATTTCGCGCTGCGCCTCCTCGAACAGGCCAAGGCCCCGATACGCCAGGCCCAGCGCGTAACGTGAGGCCCGGTAACGCGGATCAAGCGCCACGGCCCGCTCCAGCAGTTCGCGCGCTGCTGCATAGTCGCGTTCCAGAATCTTCACCTCCCCGAGCCCGTGATAACCCTCCGGCAAACCCGGCTTCAGGTCGATCACATGGCGATAGGCGGCGGCGGCGCCTGCAAGCTCACCCGTCTCGGTGAGCGCCTCTCCCAACCGCTGCTGTATCGGCGCCAGCTCCGCATGCTCGAGGGCGAGGTCCCGCAACAGGAGCAAGGCCCCTTCCAGGTCACCGGCGGTGCGCGTTGCGACCGCCAGGTGATATCGCCACCATGTCGACGCCGGCTCCAACTCGACCGCCGCCGCATAGGCGCGCCTCGCATCGGCCCACAGCATGTTCGCCTCGTAGATCATCCCAAGCTCGGCGTAAGACGCGCCATCGAGCGGATGCGCCATGATCCGTGTAATCTGCTGTTCAACCAGTGCGATAACGTTTGGGTCGAGTCGCGACAGATTAGCGGGCACGAGATCCGCAGGCGACGGGTCGCTGCCGCCGCAGGCACACAAGAGCAGTGTGGTCAGCATGAGAACGGCCGGCATTTTAGAAAAGCTGTGCAAGTTTTGGTCTCAGTAATCTAAATTCACGTCATGTATCCAGGGCGAGTGGGCCATCGCAAAGTTATTGGCAATACCATAACAAGACGGGCCCCGTCAGAGGGGCCCGTCTTGTGTTCAGTTAATGGCAATGACCAACGGCTAGCTAGTTGCAGGTCTTATTCCCGGGCTTGCCTTTGCATTTGTTGGAGCAGCATTCGGAATTCGCAGTGCAGCTATCGCCGGGCTGACCCAGCTCGCACGTGCCACCACTGCAGATTGGGTCGCCACTGCAGTCGACATCGCAAATACTGCACTCTTCTCCGCCCTCGTCGCATGTCGTGTCGCCGCAGCAGAAGCCGACGCTGAGTGTGTCGGAGCAGGTGAAGCCGCTCTGGTTGCAGACCGTGCCGTCGCCTTCGCTGCAGACGAGCGGGTTCTCACCGCCACCATCGCCGCAGCAGTAGCGGTTCGCCGGCTTGCCGTTTTGCTTGCCGCGGCAGTCGGTCGCGCAACTCAGGCAGTCTTCGCCGATTCCCGGCTCACAGACGCCGTTACCGCAGCCGGGTAATACTTCCCCGCCGCTGGGGCAGTCTGCGGGACAGCTATAGCAGTCCTCGCTAGAATCGCAAACCCCATCTCCACAACCACCCAGACAGACGTCACCGACCTCGTCGCAAGCGCCGCCGGGGCAGGGGTCGCTGCCCGGTTGGCAGCCGAGCGCCTGGTCACAAATTTCGGCGCCGTTGCAGAACTCTCCATCGGCGCAGGCTGAGTCGTCAGGGCCATAGTCGCACGAGTCGGTCGTTTCGTTGCAGGAATCGACCGTGCAGCTGACGCCGTCATCGCAGGCCGGCCGTGTGCCTGCCTCGCAGGCACCGGTGCCCACGTTGCAGGTCTCGGCGCCGTCGCAGAAGTTACCGTTATCGCAATCTGCGTCAATGGTGCACACGGTCGGTGTTCCGCAGCCAGCGAGTTTGAAGCTGCAGATACGGGTGTTGAAGTCGAAGCTGCCGGTGGTTTCGTAGTATTCCTGGGTGTACCAGAAGGTGCAGTCGTCGGTCGGGTCGACGCTCATCGACGAGTAGTCGCCCCAGCGATTGGACGACGCGACCTGGGCGCCGGTGCCTTCGTGGCAGGAAACCTCGCCTCCCGGCAGCGTGCCCGCGGCATCTCCAGCCATCCGGGTGGTGTAGCGCACGGAGGGGAAGAGGCTGCCGCTGGCGGCGCTGTAGCCCAGGGCGATGTTGCCGTCCTGGTCCTGGCCGATCGAGCCCATCCAGCGCTCGAGGCCGTCGGCGGGAGCGTAAGTGCCGTCCTGCTGCAGGAACCAGCCGGAATCGCCGTCCGCGCTGCGCGTCTCGGCCCAGCGGATGCCGGCGCGATCACTGCCGGCGTCAACGGTAGTGTTGAGCACCACGGAGGCATAGCTGCCGAACCAGCGGTACTGGGGCCGGTTCATGGTGAACGCTGCCAGGCAGTCGAGGACCTCTCCACCATTGACCGGGCCGATGCAATCGCTGAAGCCGCCGCCCAGGTAGCGGTCGAAGTTCGAGCCAGCCACCACCAGGGAACCCTCGGTATAGGTGGAGTTGGCGAGGTTCGACCAGTCCACGCACAGGGTATGGTTGCGGTAACCGTCGTTGGTGTAAGGCGAGTCGTCATATACCGCATCCACTGCCGTCCAGTAGGTGGGGCAGGTACCGGCCGGAGGCGTTGGGCCTGCCTGGTGCGGGGGCAGTTGGCCCTCGATGCAATCAGCACCCGTACAGGGGTTTGAGAATTTGATGAACTGGGCCGGTGCACCCACCAGCATGGCGTCGCGTTCCATCACGCCGGCCGAAACCGAGAAGGACCCGCCGTCGCCGCCGAAGTCCCGCAGCGTGAAGGTGTAGGCGCTCTGGCCGCTGCTGCCGGTGGTGCCGTCATCCCAGACACCCAGTTTTGGATAGTCGTTGCTGCCTCGCGGCGTCACCTGGAAAGAGTAGCGGTGATAGGGGCCCAGGGGATCGCTGGTGGTGGAGACCGCCACGCACTGAATGCCCTGGTTGATCGAGAACTGGCTGAAGAACCAGCGGCCGGCCTGGTCATCGTAGAGTACCACCGGGTCGCCGTCGTTGTTGTTCTGGCAGAAGCCGCCGAAGCCGGCCCAGAAAGAATTGCCGGCGAACGGGCCGGCGATCAGGTTGCCGGTGTCGTTGAAGACGCCCCAGACCGAGTTGATGTACTGGATATAAATGCGGTTGCCCGAATCGTCCAGGCCGATGTCGCCGTTGATATCGGGTGGCACGACACTGAAACCCACGGTGTCACGGTTGTCCTGTTCCGACAGCCCCGGAGCACTGACGATGGGCGCCGGTGTAGGAGCAAACGGCTGTACAGGCGCCAACTTCGACTGCAGGCCGCCATCGGGTTCGGCGAGGTCGGGAAACCTGCCGTAAACCTCCCGCTCCATGATCGGAACCTGTTTGTTTCCGCCGCCGGCCGCATCGAGCGGAGATTGGTTGCTCAGCCGCGCCGAGGTGTCGTGGTGGATCGCTTCTCCCACGGTCACCTCCGCGGCCTGGATCCAGGCCGGCAAGGCCAGGCTGACAGCAAGCATTGCGGCCATGGACCGCAGCACCAAGCGATTGAATTTATACGGTGTCATTGATTAACCCCTATATGATTGAATGTGTAACTCTCAGTATCAAGCCGTTTTTACAAGTGCTTGTTATGTCTGATTTATAGGACATTAAGTCCTCCAAGTCTATACGAACACAGAATTACATGAAAAATTTCAGCGCTATTCGGCCGTCCCTTTGGAGGCCTCTACTCAGTGAGCACTGAGGTAGCGTTCCAACGCAAACCGGGTCTCAATGTGTATCCAGCCTCGTCCGATCGCCTGTTCCGCTTTGACCACCGCTGCCTCAGGATCAATGTGGTCCATCGCCACCAGCGCGGCCTTGGATACCCCGGGATTATTCGAATACAGTAAAGTGCTGAGCAATTCGATGTCCGTTTCCACACCAGCCTGCTGCAATCCCCTGGCGGCGGTCCTGACCAGGCCCGGGACGAAAGAGCCCAGATCGTATTGGGTGCCGTGCTGAATGATGATCTTGCGAAGCTCCTCACCCAGCCAGGGATCGGTCAGATCCCGAGGCAGACGCAAGGCAGATCGAATTATGAAATCGCGGTGTTGCGGGTCGAGCCCCTGCTTCTGGAGAACGGTCTTCAGTACTTCGCTTTGAGCTGGCTCCATGGTTTCGGTCAGGTCCGGCCTCAGGTACAACTCCGATATCACCAAGCTGCGGCTGCGAAAATCCTCCCGCTGCATCTGCGCCAACAAGGCGTCGATTTGTCGGCCACTGTCACCGGATTCGTCAATCGCACCGGGAGTAAACAGGAACCTGGTGTCCGGAGTGTCTTCAAACACAGCAGTTGATCCCATTCCCAGAAGTTGGACAGTAAACGGGCCATCCGGATGCTTTTCCCAGCCTCCAACCACTCTTCGATCCCGAGTTCTTCGCAGATAGGACCAGGCCACTATGTAACTACGGCCGACCACCACATCGGCAATGGTTTCCTCGTCGGTGCGCAGCAGCACTTCATCCGGGGCTTCGCCGGACAGCCGATCACTGATGGAGAACTTTATTCCTTTGGATTCAGCCTTCTCCCCGGCCACCGCGATCACGATATTGATGTGGTCGGGCTCACTTTGCAGTTGCTCGATTGGCGGCGCCAACCGTTTCGCCGCGATTGCCGGTTGCATCATTGCAAATACCAGCAGACCATATAACAGCCTGATTAAACTACGCATTTATACCCTCTCTTCGATTACTGACCGTTCTTTGTTGTAAGCAGTATACGCAAGTATCTGCACACACAGCCGGTTAATGACCTGTAAACCTTGTCCGGAAGGTCGAGGCCATCCAGCGCGGACAATAGCCGCCGTGAAATGTGCTGCCTCCTTACTTCGAGCGTGAGATCACGTACCGGCTGCCGCCGTCCAACTCTTTTCTGATTTCACTTTGTTCACCATCGGACCAGCGAATCTCGACACGATTGACGTGACGATATTCACCCAGGCCGAAATGTGCGACAGGACCGTCGAAGGAAGCGAAGCCACCGCCGGATTTGAGTTCCCGAACCTGGTGACGCTTGTCGTTCTCGCCGTAGAAAATCGTGATGCGGTTGCCGATGCCGAAGCGGTTGGCGGCCTCGTCGCGAAATTCGAATTGCAGCGCATTGCGGTTCTGGCTGCCATTGATGAATACGCTATTGGTGCCATCCAGAGAACGGCTGACGATATCGAGGTCGCCGTCGCGGTCCAGGTCCAGCAGGGTGTAGCAGCATTGCTTTTCCTTGCTAACCAGGCCGAATTCGGCTTCCCGCGGTTCGAATTGCCCGCCCCCGGTGTTGTGGAAGAAATTGTTCGAATACAGACTGGTTTCCACCCACCAGCCATTTGCCACGTACAGGTCCTGCCATTCGTCGTGGTCGAGGTCGGCGAACTTGGCATTCCAGGCCCAAAACGCGTGGGCCACGCCCGCGGCTTCCGCCCGGTCGACGAAGCTGCCGTCTTCCTGCTGCACCAGAAGTACATTGCCCTGGTCTTTCTGATCGATGGCGCCCAGGTCCAGGTACTTGTAGCCAAGCACCTTGGGCTCGCCGGCCGCGTCGTAAGCGGCGTAGCTGTCACAGACCTGCTTGTGCACCGGGAATGCTTGCGCGGCAATCTGGCCGCAGAACGCCCAATCGTGCCGGATCAGCGCGTTTTTGATCGACAGTGTAATAAAGCATTCGTCCTGCTGCCGAAGGGTGGCCATGTCCCCACAGCGCTCGAGTTTTGAGCGCCGGAACAGGTCCTGGCCGGTAAAGTTCGCCGTACAGCGCCCCCGGTCCGCATCGTCGTCGAACAGTTCGCAATAATCCTGCTGGTAAGCCTTCCTGCGCTGCAGAACAAACCGCCGCCGCTCGGCCACGCTGGAACCCTGATTACCGGCGCGCATCGAAAAGTCGTTCACCTTGCCCGACAGGAACAGGTCGAGATCGAGGTCGTTGTCGATGTCTGCGCTGTCGATGCTCATGGTCGCCATCGTCGAGACCGGTACGATGCCGCCCGACGACACCTGGCTGAACCGGCCCATGCCGGTTCCGCGGTAGTAGAAATCCGGCTCCATGTAGTCGTTACCGATGACCATGTCCGCCTGGCCGTCGCTGTCGAAGTCGCTGAGCAGAACCGTCAATGTTTCGCCGATGATGTCCTCCATTTCCCTCTGCCTGAAAGTTCCGTTGCCCTGGTTCTCGACCAGGTAATTGACCGCCCGCCCGGACGGCGCGGTGCGCGGTATCAGGAAAAACCAGTTGCCCCTGACCCAGTCGAGGTCGCCGTCGCCGTCGGTGTCGAAAAAGCCCGCGGCCTGGGTCATCAGCCCCTTTTCGTGCGCCACCTCGACCAGGCGCGGATTCTCAAATCCCCGGCAGTCGTTTATCACAAAGTAATCGGCATCCCCGAACGCGCCGACGAACAGGTCCTGGCAGCCATCGTCGTCGATATCCACGAATGCCACCAACAGGCTGCTGATACCTGCCAACTGCGCCAGGTTCAGCTCAACGGGTTCGAAGCGTTCGCCTTCGACGTTTCGCATCAGCCGCACGCCGGAGTTCTCGGCCAGTGCCAGGTCGGGCCATCCGTCGCCGTCGAAATCGGCCGAGGCAATGCCGCGTCCCTGCGAGAACGGTACCATCAGGTCCAGCACCTGGGAATCCAGCGGCGGCAGCCCAAAATCGCGGCCGTTGTGCGCGGTAAACGGAAGCGCCGAGGCGGGTGAGGCCGGCCGGAAGCCCACGCTGTCGATCGCCAGGCCTGCCTGCGAATATATGCGATCGGAGGTCCATTGCCGCGGTTCCATGGCCACCCCCGTTTTTGCCGCTGCGGCATCTCCGGCCCGCGCAGGGCCGCGCTTCCCTTCGAAGTCCCGATCGGCGAAGTGGGCTTCGAACACGGCCTGGTCCCGTGCGGCCCGGTAGTCGCCGTAGAACCCGGTGAAGTAGCCGGTCACCACCCCCAGTATCGCAACGGATGCAAACAGAACCAGGGCAAACCGGGCCGTCATCATTTTCGCCACCAGCATCAGCGGGTAGATGCTGAACATGCCGAGCGTGATGAGCAGCACCGCGGCGAACGGCGGCGGCAGCCCAGCCACCAGCAGAGCCTGCACCAGCACCACGTCGAAGGCGATCGGCACTGGTGCGAACGTACCCAGCAGCGCCACGGTGGCCATGGCGCCCAACGTCAGCGGCCAGGACGTGAACGAGTCCAGCGGCAGCAGGTGGGCCATGGCCGCGCCCAGCAGGCCGGCCAGGAACATCAGCGGTACGGTGCGGACCACGATGAACAGGAAGTTTCGGGCCAGGTCGCGAGTGAGACCATTCAACGCGCCTTTCCAGGCTTCCGGTGCGAGGCATTTTCCGGGCGAGGCACCCGCCACGGCGACACCCCCGCCCGGCGCCTCCCGGAAAAACCAGCGCAGCAGCAAGGGCAATAACAGCAGCAGGAAGATGAAGGTCACCACCAGCTTGGTCACCGCCAGGTACAGAGGCAAAACGCTGAACATCATTGCCAGCACGATGATGTTCAGGGTCGGCGAGGCGAACATCACCGCCAGGCTGGTCTCGTTGCGCACGCCCTCGTTGCGCATGCTGTAGGCGATGGGCGCCGCGCAATTCACGCATACTCCCAGCGGCGCGCCGATCAGCACGCCCTTCATGATGTCCCTGAAGGTTCTGCGGGGCGTCTCCCTTCTCGGAACGGTCTGCAGCAGCGTCAGGATCAGTGTCGCCAGCAGCACGCCGAAGGTCATGCCCTGACGGTTGGTCAGCACCCAGTTCACGGTGGAGTGGCCGATTTTCAGCAAAAGGGGATCATTGGCTTCCGACTTGAGTGCGGCCTCGAAACTCAAGACGTCTCCCATCACCGTTTCACCCGCCATCGCGGCTTTTTCATCGATGGCGGGATAACGCGAATCCAGCCAGAAAACGCCAAGCAGTATGGCGATCAGGATCCCGATGATGAAGATGCGCTTTTTGTACCCCATGGGCGAAGTATAACTAGCGATCGCCCTGGACACCGAGTTCGGCGAGGCGCTTCGCGGCCGCATGCTGCGGGTCGATCGTGGCGGCCTGGGTGAAGCGCGTGATGGCCTCGTCGCCGCGCCCGAGTCCTTCGAGCACCACCCCGAGGTTGTAGAGGCTGTCGGCGGAGCGTGGGTTGAGGCGGACGGCCTCGTGGAAATGGTGCCCGGCTGCTTCCAGTTCGCCGCGGCGCAGCAGCACCGTGCCCCAGTTGTGGTGGATCTCTGGGTCGCCAGGCGCCAATTCCGCCGCGCGCCCGTATTCGGCGAGGGCCTGGTCGAATTCTCCCGCGAAAGCGAACTGGTTGGCCCGTTGTTTGCTCGCCCGGGCCAACTGCTGCCGGGCAGAGGGCGCCCCGCTTTCCTCCAGCAGTGTAGCGGCTTCGAGCGCCTGCTCGTGGTCACCCTCTCGCACGGCCTTGTTGAACCGCGCCAGCAGGGTCTCCGGGTCGACCTTGAGCACCTCGACCTGGTGGTACGCACTGTCTGGCAGGCCGGCCTGGCCAGTGAGTTCCTGTGCCTTGCGCGCGGCTACCGCGGCCTGGCCATGCTGGCCGGTCAGTGTGTACGCTCGCGCCAGGGCAGCCTGGGTAATGCGGTCGTCGGGGGCGAGTGCCGCTGCGCGCTCGAGGTGCCCGACCGCGGCCAGGCCGTCACCCTGCAGAATGTCGGCCTGCCCGTGGCCGCGGTGGGCCATGACCAGCCGGGGATCGAGCTCGGCCGCCGTGGTGTAGGCCTCGCGGGCCTCGGCCCAGCGCCCGAGCCTCAACAACGCGTCGGCGTAACGGACCCGGAGGGGCGGAAATCCGGGGGCCAGGCGGATCGCCTCGCGGAAAAGCCGGAGGACACGTTCACCATCCGCGCCCCGGATCTCCTCGACGCCGGCGAGCAGGTAGACCCAGCGGAAGTCCTGCGGGGCCAGCGTGTGGGCGATTTCGTAACAGGCAGCCGCTTCTTCGTGCAGCCAGTGCGCGTGCAGCGCCTGGCAGAAGCGCCCCGTCGCCGATCCGGAACCGGGGGTGGCCACGGCCGCTTGCCGGGCCTGACGGATCGCGCGCGCCACGGGCACGGTCATTTCTGAAGTATCGAGATCCGGGAGGCCGGCCCGAAGGGACGGCTGAGCCGCTGGGGGGGAGGCGTCACGGACATAAAGCCTGCCTGCTACAGCGAGCGCCGCCACGACTAAGACAACAGCGCCGGTGGCCAGCCAGGAAACCCGGGGCCGGGTTTTGGTCATTGCGGACCGTTTGGCGGCGGCTGCCTGCGCCCGCTCCCGGTTGCGCCGGCTGGCTTTACCCATCGGTCCGTTCGCCTTCGCCCCGGCGCAGCGTGATCGCCCGGTCGGTTTCCGTGCCGGGGAAGACCTCGGTGCTGCCGTCCGGCCAGCGCACCTCGATGCGGTCGACCTTCCCGGCTTCGCCGAGGCCGAAATGAAGGACTGGAGAATGGCTCGTCAGGTAGCTGGAAGCCGTGGTGACCTGGCGCTCCAGGCGCCGCTCTCCGACCATCACGGACACCCGCGCCCCCAAGGCGTCGCGCCCGAGTTCCGGATCGTATGCCCGCACCGACAGCCAGTTCCCACTGCGCGGCGCGTCGTTGCGATAGAGCCGGGCCGGGCCAAGCAGGTTGCCGACCAGCAGATCGATGTCACCGTCGCCGTCGATGTCTCCGCCGGCGGCGGCGCGGCTGATCTCGAGGCGCGATACCAACACGCCGGCTTCGCCGCCGGACCGGGTGAATCTGCCGCTGCCGTCGTTGAGATGAAACAGGTTCGTTTCGGGCAGGGTGTTCCAGGGCGGCGGCAGGTTCGACCCCGGGACCGGTCTGGCGACATTCACCTTGCCGTTGGCGATGAACAGGTCGAGGTCACCGTCGAGTTCGGTGTCGAATGCCACGACCCCGAAACCGGTGAACCTCATGCTCGATGGCCCCAGGCCGCTGGCGCCGCTTTCGTCGCGGTATCCGGCGCCGCCGCCCATGTCGCTGTAGAGCGTGTTCGCCTCGTTGGTCAGGTGGGTCAGGAAAATATCGAACGCCCCGTTCCCGTCGAGGTCTTCGGCAATCACGCCCATCCCCGCCTGTGCCTGGCCGTGGAGGTTGTAGGCGACCCCCATGATCAGCGCTTCGTCTTGGAAGCTCACTTCGCCCGTGCCCTGGTTGATCCAGAGCTGGTTGGGATAGGCGTCGTTGGCGACGTAGACGTCCTGCCAGCCGTCGCCGTCGACGTCGAGGCAGATGAGCCCGAGGCCGGCTGCCAGGGTCGAGGCGATGCCGGCGGCCTCACTGACGTCGCGGAAGGTTCCATCGCCCTGGTTGTGGAGCACAACGTCGTGCACCGGCCGGAAGGACCTGGGGCCGCAGAATTCCGGCGCGCCGGCCTTGCCGGTGCAGCGCCTTTCCGGCCGGAAATCCACGTAGCGTGTCACATACAGGTCGAGGTAGCCGTCGCGGTCGAAATCACAGAAGGCGGCCGAGGCTGACCAGCCCTCCACGCCGGCCCCGGCCGCGGAAGTGATATCGGCGAAGGTGCCGTCCCCGTTGTTGAGATAGAGACTGTCCGGACCGTAATTGGTAACGAACACGTCGACGTCGCCGTCGTTGTCGACGTCGCCAGTAGCGACACCCATGCCGTAACCCGGATCGCCGAGGCCCGAATGCAAGGTGACGTCCGTATAGCGGCCGTCCGCCCCGCGCCGGTAGAGTCGGTTTCTTCCACGCTCCCCGTCTCTGGCCGCGGGCAGAACCTGGTGGCCGTTGCTCAGGTAAATATCGAGGTCGCCGTCGTTGTCATAATCCAGGAACGCCGCACCGCCCCCCATTACGGCCGGCAAGCGAAGCTGAGCGTCGGCGGCCGCTTCGTGTACGAAATCGAGTCCGGTTTCGTCGCTTATGTCTGTAAACCACTGGGCTCGGGCTGGGGGAGTGGAGTCAGGCGCGGAGCCCGCCGGTTGACTGTCCGTACAGGCTACACCCAGCAAGGCCGCGGCAAGAGGCAGGCAACGTGTCAGTGAAGGAGCCGTCGGCGGTAATTGAAACAAGCTGGGAATGATGTTACGACTGAAAAGTCCGGCCGCCCGCTTCCGTGCGGAAGCGGGCG
>CALKKN010000232.1 GCA_937995275.1 uncultured Lysobacterales bacterium
TGGCCACGCCGGGCATCATCGCCATCGAAGACCTCGACAAACTGGAGGGCACCGAGGGGGCGGACGGCCCCTAGGCCGCCAGGCGGGCAGCGAGACTTCTTATCCCCCCGCGTGACGGCGGTTTCCTCGGGTGACTGATTAACCCGGCATTCACATATGCTTTGCCATATATATGGCAGTCCATATATAATTTGGTAATGCGTCCCGAAGAACTATTCAGCCTGCTTTCGGACCCCACCCGCCTACGGGCGCTGATGCTTATCCAGGCGGAGGGTGAGTTGTGCGTCTGCGAACTGACCTTCGCCCTCGGCGAGTCGCAACCGAAGGTCTCGCGCCACCTGGCCCTGATGCGTGAAGCCGGGGTCGTGGAGGCGCGCCGGGAAGGCACCTGGGTGTTCTACCGAATGCATCCAGCCATGCCTGACTGGGCGGAACGCCTGATCGCCAGAGTACATGAACAGGTCGTCGGACTGGGCGGGTTTGAAGATGATCTTCGCAAGCTCGACACTATGAACGACCGGCCCGGAGCCCGGGCCTGTGCCTGACCCTGGCTGCCGCCCCGTTGCGGTCCCTAACCGAGCCGGAACCCGGCTCCCGGGAGAGATACATCCATGAGCGTACAGTGCGAGACGACCGGCCGCCGCGCAGCCGGTGTCCGGATGCCTTTTTTCGAACGTTACCTGAGTCTGTGGGTGGCGCTCTGTATCGTGACGGGCATTGCGTTGGGGCATTTCATGCCGGGCATGTTCGACGCGCTGGGCCGCATGGAAGTGGCGCGGGTCAACCTGCCGGTCGCCGTCCTGATCTGGCTGATGATCCTGCCGATGCTGCTCAAGATCGACTTCCATTCGCTGCACGACGTGAGGCGGCACTGGAAGGGCGTCGGCGTCACACTGTTCATCAACTGGGGCGTCAAGCCCTTTTCCATGGCCCTGCTCGCCTGGCTGTTCATCCGTAATCTGTTCGCCGACTGGCTCCCGGCCGACCAACTGGACAGTTACATTGCCGGGCTGATCCTGCTGGCGGCCGCGCCCTGCACCGCGATGGTGTTCGTCTGGAGCAACCTGAGTGACGGGCACCCCGGGTTCACCCTCTCCCAGGTGGCCCTGAACGACGTCATCATGGTCTTCGCCTTCGCGCCCATCGTGGCCCTGCTGCTCGGCATCTCGTCGATTCACGTGCCCTGGGAAACGCTGCTGCTGTCGGTCGTGCTGTACATCGTGCTGCCGGTTATTATCGCCGGCCTGTGGCGACGGCAACTGCTGCGCGCCGAGGACGGCAAAGCGCGCCTCGACAGGCTGCTGGAGCGCCTGCACCCGCTGTCCCTGGCCGCCCTGCTGGTCACGCTGGTGCTGCTGTTCGGTTTTCAGGGCCAGCAGATCCTGTCGAAGCCCGCCATCATCCTGCTGCTGGCGGTACCGATCCTGATCCAGGTGTATTTCAACTCGGGTCTGGCCTACTGGCTCAACTGGAAACTGGGCGTGGCCCACTGCGTGGCCGCACCCTCGGCGTTGATCGGCGCCAGCAACTTCTTCGAACTGGCGGTCGCCGCCGCGATCAGCCTCTTCGGCCTCGATTCCGGCGCCGCCCTGGCAACCGTGGTCGGCGTTCTGGTCGAGGTGCCGGTCATGCTGTCGGTGGTCTGGTTCGTCAACCGTACCCGCCCCGCTTACGAGGCAGCCGCGCACCACCCCGGCTGACGCGCGGCGCGGGGACCCCACCCGTATTTCCGCGTCCCGGCAGACATCGATTGGCACGACCTTTCCATGCCATATATCATCGACCTGCGGTCGATTTCTGCCGAGCCGGGACCACGAGGCAACAACAACGTCCTGAAGCCATCGGCGGTTTCGATTCCGGTGCGCTCGGGCGCTCGTTTCCGTCTACATTAGATTTTGTGCAATTTAGTTGATTTATGCCAAGTTCCCGGGAATTTCATGCCATTACAGTTGGCGATGAAATTGTGGCCAAATAGTGCATGATTAGGCTCTGCCGATTGGAGAATGAGACATTGAGCAGCGTGGCAACCAAAGACATCAACATTTCGGAGGTCTCCGAACACACCGTCGAGATCATCACCAACTCCGGTGAAGGCGCCCAGAAGTGCGCCCAGATCTTCGGCCAGACCTGCGCCAAGATGGGCAACGGCGTGTGGACGGTAGAGATCATCCCGGCGGAAATCGAGCCCCCGCACCACACCGTCACCAGTACGTCGGGCAACATCATCCGCTTCGGCACCGACAAGGTGACCAACTGGGGCGACCAATCGAAGCTGGCCGTCGCGTTCAACGACCAGGTGCTGTTGTCGCGCCACCGGCTCGACTCGCTCCACGACAACTGCATCATTCTCCAGGAATCCCTCTGGGAGAACCACGAGGACGAGGACATCCGGCGGATGTACCGCGAGGCGATGGAGGAGATGTCCTCGAAGAACTACCGATTCGTCAACGTGCCGATCGAAGAGGAGGCGCTGAAGATCGTCTCCAACCCCAGCCATGGCAAGAACATGTTCGCGCTCGGGCTGCTGGCCGAGATCTACCAGCGCGACGTGTCCATCATCGAGAGGCAGATCGCCCATATCTTCCGCTTGAAGTCCCAGAAAGTCATCGATTCCAACATCGAGCTGGTGAAGGCCGGTGCCGCCTGGGCGCGCGAGAACCTCGATTTCCAGTTCCATATCCCGTCGGTGCCCGCGGAAGAAGAGCGCATCGTGATGAACGGCAACCAGGCCTGCGGGCTCGGGTCCATCGCGGCCGGCATGGAACTGTGCTCGATGTACCCCATCACGCCGGCCACATCGGTGTCGCACGAACTGGCCGAGGTCATCGAGAACTACGGCGGGATCGTGCACCAGGCCGAGGACGAGATCGCCGCAGCCGGCGTGGCGATCGGCGCCTCCTATGCCGGCAAGGTCGCCCTGACGGTCACCTCCGGCCCCGGGATGGCGCTGAAGACCGAATTCATTGCGCTGGCCATCATGGTCGAGGTCCCGTTGGTGGTGCTCGACGTCCAGCGCGGCGGCCCGTCGACCGGGCTGCCGACCAAGGTCGAGCAGTCCGACCTGCTGTCCTCGATTTACGGCCAGCCCGGCGACGCGCCGCGGGTGGTCATCGCGCCGCGCTCCATCGAGGAATGTTTCCATTCCATGGTCACGGCGCGCCGCATCGCCGAGACTTTCCGCACCGTGGTGATCGTGCTGACCGATGCCAACCTGGCCACCGGCGTGCAGCAGTTCACCCGGCCGGAGCTCGACGTGCGCTGGCAGCAGGGTCCAATCGATCAGTCCCCGGTGCCCGAAGGACTGCGGCCGTACGAATGGGACCCGAAAACCGGCATGTCCCGGCGGATCATTCCCGGCATGCCCGGCGGCGCGCACACCGTGACCGGCCTGGCGCATGACGAGTTGAGCCTGGTTTCCTACCACCCGTCCGGCAACGAGCTCGGCATGCGGATGCGCAGCCGCAAGCTGGCCGTGTTCCAGTCGACCCTGATGCCCCCCGAGGTGCACGGCGACGAGGAGGGCGACCTGCTGGTCGTCGGCTGGGGATCGACCCACGGCGCCATCGAGGAAGCGGTGGACCGGGCGCGGGCCGAGGGACGCAAAGTCTCCTCGTGCCAGCTCACCTTCCTGTCGCCGCTGGAGCCGGGCATCAAGGACATCTTCAGCAAATTCGACAAGGTCATGACGGTCGAAATCAATTACTCCGACACCGTCGGCGACCCGTACATCACCGAAGAGACCCGCCGCTACGGCCAGCTCGCCTGGTTGCTACGGGCCCACACGCTGATCGACATCGACTGCTGGACCAGCTGCCCGGGGCAGCCGTTGCGCCCGAAAGACATTTACCAGAACATCATCGCGAAACTCGAACCATCGCAAGACATAGAGATAGGAGAGGCATCATGAGTAGTCTGGCCATTTCCCTGCTGGACCTGGAGGCGGACGCCGGAGTCTGTTTCGAAGCTGAGGATTACCAGAAGCGCCCTGGAAAATGGTGTGCCGGCTGCGGTGATTTCGGCGCCCTGAACGCGGTCAAGCGGCTGCTGGCCAAGGAACAGCTGCAACCGGATAGAATGGTGTTCGTTTCCGGTATCGGCTGTTCCAGCCGCTTCCCGCACTACGTCAACGCGTACGGCTTCCACGGCATCCACGGCCGCGCGCTGCCGCTGGCATCGGGAATCAAGCTGGCCCGGCCGGAACTGGATGTATTCGTGGTCACAGGCGACGGCGACTGCGTCTCGATCGGGGCCGGTCACTGGATCCACGCGATACGCTACAACATGAACATGGTCGTGATGCTGCTCGACAACAACATCTACGGCCTGACCAAGAACCAGACCTCGCCGACCACCCCGCTGGGCTATTCGTCGATGACCTCGCCCCACGGCGCGCAGCTGCCGGCTCTGGATCCGCTGCAGGCGACCCTGGGAGTGTCGAACGCTTCCTTCGTCGCGCAGACGGCCGACTGGGTGCCGGCGCACCTGTACGCGACCCTGGAGGCGGCGTACGACCATCCGGGCTTCTCGTTCATCCGCATTTTGCAGCGCTGCCCGAAATTCACCCCGGATATTTTCGAACAGGCGGTGAAAGACCCCGCCAGAACTGAACTGCTGGTGCACGAGGATGGCGTGGATCCGCCGGGCCTCGAAAAACTGTACGAGGCCCGCCGCGAACATGACCCCAAGGACATCGACGAAGCGCGGTCCCTTGCGCGCCGCGATGACATGATCCGCCTCGGGGTGTTCTTCCGCGATGACAGCCTGCCCGTGTACGAGGAAGTGCGGGCCGTACCGAAAGTTACGCCGCAGGAGAAGATCAACCGATTGAACAAGGAATTCGAGCGCTATGCCGTCTGAAGAACGAAAGGGCATCGCCCTGGATGCGATCCGCCCGGGCATCGAGCGGTTCCAGGCGGCCGTCGCGAAAACCGCCGAAGAAGTCCGGGGTCTGCTCGCTGGAACCAGCGACTCGGAAGACGACCAGACGGCGGCCCTGGGATTTTTTGCCCGGGGTAAGGTCGACATGGACCGCTTCTCCGCGTTCATGCCGGAGTCGGGGCACATCGACGAGGCCGCCGAAGCGCCGACGCGCGCCGCGCAGGAAGTAATGGACAGTCTGCTGGCGAGGGGCGACGAACTGTTCGTCCTGACCGTGCAGCAGGGCGAGGAACTGGCCAGCGCGGTCGCGGACAGGCTGGCGGAGATCGGCCGCGCATTCGCAGCCGCGCACGTGGTCGAACTGGCGCAGCGCCACGAATACAGCGAGGAGAAGCATGCTGGCCTGCTGTCCTGCTACCCGTTCGCGCAATGGAGCCGCTCGGAACGCTCGCTGGCGCCCGGCCTGGTGATCGAACTGCCGGGCGAGGTGCTCACGCCCGCTTCGATCGTGCCGTTTCTCGACCGGGCGACGAAGATCGTTTTCGTCGTCGAGGGCGATGCGCCGGCAGCCGCGCTTTCGCGCGTCGTATCCCCCGGCGTATTCGTGCAGCAGGAAACGGGCGAAGCGGCACTGGAAGCCTTCACTGCCTTCGATGGCACGGCCGTGGCGGCCCTGATGCCCGACAAGGCGGTGAGCTTTGTGCACGATCCGGCGGCAGGCGAGACGACCTACGAGCGCTTCGTATCGCTGAACTTCCCCAAGGAAGTCAGGAAGCGCGCCATCGGCGGCATCAGCGCCGCCCAGCAGGCCGAGGATTACGCCCTGCTGGAAACCCTGTCGGTGGTGCCGTCACCGACAGGCGAGGCGGCCTCCGACCCGGCCGGCAAACTCTCAGCCTGGCTGCTGAGCCAGGCCGATTTGGCAAGCGGCGGCTAGTTACAGGCGCATGACCGGCATCCCCATTCTCGACTCTGCCTTGATTCTCGGCGGCGTGGGGCTGTTCTTCGGCTTCGTGATCTCGCTGGTGAACAAGCGTTTCCGGGTGTGGGAGGATCCGCGCATCGTCGGCGTCGAAGAGATGCTGCCGAGCACCAACTGCGGCGCCTGCACGCAGCCGGGCTGCCGGGCTTTCGCCGAAGCCGTGGTGGCCGGCAGCCAGCAGCCTTCGGACTGCACGGTGATGGGGCCCGAAGACATCGACGACGTGGCCAGCTACCTGGGCGTCGACGCCGGCGAGGCGAACAAACGCGTCGCCCGTTTGCTCTGCGCCGGGGGCAAGAACGAAGCCCATCGCGAGGCCGACTATTCCGGCTTCGAGACCTGCAAGGCGGCCTCGGCCGTCGCCGGGGGTGGCAAGGGCTGCACCTGGGGCTGCCTGGGCCTGGCGGACTGCGAGGTCGTCTGCCTGCTGGATGCGATCTACATGAACGAGGACGAACTGCCGGTGGTAATCCCGGAACGCTGCACGGCCTGCAACGATTGCGTGGAGACCTGTCCCAAGGACCTGTTCGTGCTGATGCCGCTCGACCACAAGCTGATCGTGCAGTGCCGGAACCTGCTGCACGGCGACGATGCCGAGGAGCTGTGCAGCGTGGCCTGCAACGCCTGCTCGAAGTGCGTCGCCGACGCCGCGCCCGGCCTCATCGAAATGGTCGACAACCTGGCCGTGGTCGATTACGAAAAGATCGCCCTGGCTGATCCGAAAGCCGTTTCGCGATGCCCCACGGACGCCATCGTCTGGGTTGAAGGTCAGCAGTTTGCAGACAGCGCCGAAGCGCTGGAGAGAAGAGCCGTATGAAGTCCAGCGAAACCCAGGCCCGATTCCGCGGATTGTTGACGACGGGTGATGGCAGCTCGGCGGTCGTCGCCATGGAGACCGCGGCCAGCGAGGCAGCCGGGGCCTATCCCATCACGCCAGCCACCAAGATGGGCGAAGAGTGGATGTCGGCGGCCGCTGCGGGTGCGAAGAACGTCAACGGGCGCACCCTGATCGCGTTCGAACCCGAAGGGGAACACGCCGCCGCGGGCGTCACGGCCGGTATGAGCATGGTAGGCCTGCGCGCCACCAATTTCGCCAGCGGTCAGGGCATCGCGTACATGCACGAATCGCTGTACGCGGCCGTCGGCAAGCGGCTGACCTACGTGCTGAACGTGGCCTGCCGCGCGATGACCAAACAGTCGCTGAACATCCACGCGGGCCATGACGATTACCACGCCGTCGCCGACACCGGCTTCTTCCAGCTCTTCGCCAGAGACGTCCAGAGCGTGGCCGACCTGAACCTGGTGTCGCACCGCATCGCCGAGCTGTCCCTGAACCCCGGCATCTGCGCGCAGGACGGTTTTCAGACCAGCCACGTGATCGAGTCCTACCGCCAGCCCGAGCGCGAACTGATCCGCGAGTACCTGGGCGATCCGGCCGATCTGATCGAGACACCCACTCCGGCCCAGCGCTCCGTTTTCGGCGAACAGCGGCGGCGCATTCCCGAACTCTTCGATTTCGACTACCCGGCCAGCCTCGGCGTGGTTCAGAACCAGGAGTCCTACGCGCAGGGCGTGGCGGCCCAGCGGCCGTTCTATTTCGACCACATCGCCGGGCTGGCTGACCGCGCCTTCGAGGAATACGCGGCGCTGACCGGCCGCACCTACGGGCGGGCGATGGGTTATCGCCTGGAAGACGCGGACTACGTCATCGTGGGCCAGGGTTCGGTCGTCTGCAACGCGGAAGCCGTCGCCGATTACCTGCGGGAGAAACGGCGTCTGAAGGTCGGCGTCCTGAACCTGGTGATGTTTCGACCCTTCCCGGCCGACCTCGTGACTCAAATGCTCGCCGGAAAGAAAGGCGTGGTCGTCCTGGAGCGAACGGATCAGCCGCTGGCCGTCGAACTGCCGATGATCCGTGAAATCCGGTCCGCACTGGCGCAGGCCGCCGAAAACGGCCGCGCGACCAACGGGAAGGCGAAGCGCAGCCGCAGGACCAGGAAGGCCGTACCGGAAACCGCCCTGCCCTATCCGGGGTTGGCGGCCCTCGCGGGCGACCAGGTCCCGGACCTGTACTCCGGCTGCTTCGGTCTGGGCGGCCGCGATCTGCAGCCGGGCGACCTCGTCGCCGCCGTCGACAACATGCTCGAAGGCGGCCGGCGGCAGCGGCGGTTCTACCTCGGCATCGAATTCATTCACAAAGATACCCCGCTTCCCAAGGTCGAAATCTGGCAGGAGAACATCCTCGCCGATTACCCGCACGTAGCCGAGCTGGCGCTGCCCTCGGCCGGGGACCTGAACCTCAACCCCGAGGAATCCATCGAGCTGCGCATATATTCCATCGGCGGATGGGATGTCATCGGCGCGGGCGACGACCTGATGACCGCTGCGGCAGAGCTGTTCGGCATGCACGTGAAGGCCTACCCGCGGCACGGCCGTGAGAAGCGCGGGCAACCCACGACCTACTCCGGCGTGCTGTCGAACGAGCCCCTGCGGGTGAATTGCGAGCTGCAGCACGTCGACCTGGTCATGGCGCACGACCCGAACGTCTTCTTACATTCCGACCCGCTGGAAGGCATGCGAAAGGGCGGGATTCTGATCCTGCAGAGCGATCTTTCCGGGGCGGACCTCTGGAACAGCTTGCCGCAGACTGCCCAGTGGGCCATCCGCGAGCGGCAGATCAGGGTCTGCGCGGTGGACGCCATCGGTATCGCCCGGGCGGAATCCCCGGAGCCGTCCGCGCGTTACAGCATGCAGGGCCTGGCGTTCATGGGCGCGTTTTTCAACGCTGCTTCCCTGGTGGGCCGCAAGGGGCTCGCGCGCGACCGCCTGTTCGAAGGCCTGCGCGAGCGCCTGGCCGGACAATTCGGGCAGCGGGACGCGGCAGCCGTCGAGGACGACCTCCACGTGCTGATGCGCGGCTTCGACGAAGTTCAACCGCTCGACCTGGCCGGCCTGGGCGACGAGGGCCGACCCTCGCGGATTCCCCTGATACCGGTCGCCATGGCCGGTGCCGAAGCCGGCAAGGGCGTCGGCAACCAGGGCGAATTCTGGGACCAGGTCTGCGCACTGTACAAGACCGGGACCGACGTGCTCGCGGACCCATTCACGGCTATCAGCGCAATACCCGCCGCGACGTCCACGATGCGCGACATGTCGTCGGTGCGCCAACTGGTGCCGCAGTTCATCCCCGACAAATGCACCGGCTGCAGCAAATGCTGGGTGCAATGCCCCGACTCGGCCATTCCCGGCGTCGTCAGCACGGTCGAGGAAGTCATCGATTCGGCGATCAGGACCGTGTCCTCGCCGCAGAATCCCCTGTCCCGGCTGACCCCGATCGTCAGGCACCTCGGTGCCGCGTCACGCAAGATCCTGGCCGCCGAACCGTTCGAGACTTACGGCGCCGTGCTCGCCCAGGCTTATGAAAAGGTGGCCGAAAAGTCCAAGTGGAACGACGAACGGCGCGCCGAAGTGGATGTGGAATTCCAGCAGGTCCAGGCGGCACTGGCGGATTTTCCCCTGGCCCGGACCGCGCCGTTTTTCGAACTGCCCGAATCCGAGAAGAAGGGCACGGGCGGCCTGCTCTCCATAACCGTCAACCCGGAAACCTGCAAGGGCTGCGATGTCTGCGTGGCCGTCTGCGACGACGGCGCGCTGATCAGCGTGCCGCAGACGGACGAGATGCAGGAGACGCTCGAGGCGAACTGGAGGCTGTGGAAAAACCTGCCCGAAACCGACGACGGCTACATCCGGATCTCCAGCCTCGAGGACAGCATTGGCGTGATGCCGTCACTGCTGCTCAAGCAGCGCAATTACCTGTCCATGCTGGGAGGCGACAACGCCTGCATGGGCTGCGGCGAAAAGACCGCCATCCACCTGGTGCTCTCGGCCGTGAACGCGGTCATGGCGCCGCGGGTGGAGGAACACGTGGCCGAGCTGGACGGGCTGGTGAAGGAACTGGACGAGCAGGCCCGGACGATGTTGATCTCGGGAACCGACCTGGCCGCCGTGTCGGTCGATGCCGAAGGCCTCGAAGTACCGGTCGAAAAAGACACCAAGGAACGGGTTGCGCTGATCCATCGAACCATCGAGGAACTGAAGGACCTCAAGTGGCGCTACGAGAAAGGCCCCAGCGGACGGGGCCGCGCCCGCATGGGCTTCTCCAACTCCACCGGCTGCACGTCGGTCTGGGGCGCGACCTTCCCGTTCAACCCCTACCCCTTCCCCTGGGTCAGCCACCTGTTCCAGGACTCGCCTTCGGTGGCGGTGGGGCTGTTCGAGGGCCATATGCGCAAGATGGCGGACGGCTTCGTCACCGTGCGCCGCGCGCAGAAACTGGCCGCCGGCCGCTACGACGCCGAATCCGACGAAGCTTTACTGGCCGATTTCGGCTGGCAACAGTTCACGGACGAGGAATTCGCACTGTGCCCGCCGCTGTTCGCCGTGGGCGGCGACGGGGCCATGATGGACATCGGTTTCCAGAACCTGTCCCGCCTGATGGCGTCCGGCAAACCGCTACGGGTCGTCGTGGTGGACACCCAGGCCAGTTCCGCCGGCGGCCAGGGCTGCAGCGCCGGCTTCCGCGGCCAAATTCCGGACATCACCGACCCGGGCCGCGAGCGGAAGGGCAAGGAAGAATACCGCAAGGAACTGGCGTTGATCTCGATGGCGCACCGCGGCACCTACGTGATGCAGTCCTCGCAGGCCACGCCCTCGCACCTGTTCAAACACCTCCTGCGGGGGCTACAGGTCCGGCGTCCCGCGGTGTTTATCCTGAACGCACCGTGCCCGCGCGAATGGGGCATCGCCCAGGACAGTGCGCCGGAGGCAGCCCGCCTGGCACTGGAAAGCCGCGCGGTTCCCAACATCGTGTTCGATCCGGACCGGGGCGGGAACTTTTCCGAGTGCCTCGACCTGGAGGGCAATCCCTCGCCGGAGGACCGCTGGGCCAGCCGTGAATTGATCTACGTCGACGAGGAGGGCGAGGAGCAGCGGATGGAGCTGCCGCTCACCATCGCCGACTGGGCACTGGGCGAGGAGCGGTTTCGGGCGCACTTCTTCGAGCCCGAGGAAGGGACCGAGCTGGTCCCGTTCCACGAATACCTCGAACTGGACGAGGCCGGGCGCACCGCTGCGGATCCCTATATCTACACCGTCGACGGGGACCGGCGGCTCGGCGAGATCTGCGTTTCCGCCGAGTTGGTGGACCTGGCCGAGGAACGCCTCCGTTACTGGGCCCAACTCAAGGAACTGGCGGGCATCGAGGTCTCCGAGCACATGCGCGAAGCGGTCGGCGAAGGCGTCTCCCGCAAGCTGGAGCAGAAACTCGCCGACCTGAAGACCGAGTACGAGGACAAGATTGCGCAGCTGACCTCCCAATACCCGATCCTGATCGCGCGCAAGATCGCCGAGGGCCTGCTGAAGGCGAACGGCAACGAAACCGTCTCGCAACTGCTGGAAAAGGCCGAAAGCTGGAAAGGCCCGGCCTTCAAGCCCTCGCCAGGCATGGCTTTCGGCGCCGCACCGGCGGCCGAAATGGAGGCGCAGGAAGCCGCGGCGGTGGAACCGGTACCGGCCGAGGGGCCGCCCCCGGTTGCCGAGGAAGACGAAGATGAGGCGCTGTCCAACGAGGCCTGGATCGAAACCATCCGCTGCACCTCCTGCGACGAATGCACGGCGATCAACAACAAGTTGTTCGCCTACAACGAAGAAGGGCAGGCCTATATTGCCGATGCCGGGGCCGGAACGTTCCGGCAACTGGTGGAAGCCGCTGAGAAGTGCGCGCCGGCGATCATTCACCCCGGCGATCCGCTCAATCCGGACGAGAAGGGACTGGAGCAACTGGTCAAGCGAGCCGAGCCGTTCAACTGATGGGCGTCCGCGACTTACTCACCTTCCGGAACGGGGTGCATCCCCCCGAGAACAAGCACCTGACCGAAGGGGTTCGCTCGCGGCGGCTGCCGTTCCCGGAGGAGGTGATCCTGCCGCTGTCGCAGCACATCGGCACCCCGGCGAGGGCCCTGGTGAAGGCGGGCGACCGGATCGAGCGCGGCGACGTCATCGCGGAGGCGGCGGGACTCGTTTCCTCGCGCGTGCACGCCACCGCGTCGGGTACGGTGAAGGCGGTCGAGCACTGGCCGCACCCGAGCGGCTCGATGCAACCATCCATCCGGATCGAGGTCGACCCGCACTCCACCCAGATGCAGCGGCCGCGCCTGGTGCCGCACTGGGACGAGGTGCCGCCGGAGCAACTGTCGGAGGAGATCAGCAAGGCGGGCATCGTCGGCCTCGGCGGCGCGGCCTTCCCGATGCACGTCAAGCTGCGGCCGCCGGCGGACCAGCCGATCGAGGTGCTGATGGTCAATGGCTGTGAATGCGAGCCGTACCTGACCTCGGACCATCGCACCATGCTCGAGCGCCCCGAGGAGGTGCACCTGGGCATCCGTATCGTATTGCGGGCACTGGGCATCGACCGGGCCGTGATCGGCATCGAGGCCAACAAGCCCGACGCCGTCGAGGTGATGCGGCAGACCGCGCCGGCGGACCTGGACGTTTCCGTCCAGCCACTGAAGGTCAAGTATCCGCAGGGCGCTGAAAAAATGCTGATCAAGGCGGTGACGGGCCGCGAGGTGCCGTCGGGCAAACTGCCGGCCTCCGTCGGCGCCCTGGTGCAGAATGTCGCCACCACCGCCAACGTCGCGCGCATCTTCGAGACCGGGCAGCCGCTGATTGAACGCATCATGACGGTCTCGGGCCGCGGCGTACGGAACCCGGGCAACTGGGTCATTCCCTTCGGCACCAGGCTCAGCGACGTGATCGCGGCCTGCGGCGGCTTTACGGATGATGCCTCCGAGATCGTGTTCGGCGGCCCCATGATGGGCCAGAGCCAGGCCAGTCTCGACGTGCCCGTGCTGAAGGCCACCGGCGGCATCCTGGTGTTGTCGAAGGACGAGTGCAAGCGCCAGGACATTCTGCCCTGCATCCGCTGCGGCAAGTGCCTCGATGCCTGCCCGGTGTTCCTCAATCCCCAGTTGATGGGTGCGCTGGCGCGGGTCGACCGCTTCGAGGAGATGGTCGAAACCAACCTCAATGATTGCATGTTGTGCGGCTGCTGCTCCTACGTCTGCCCTTCCAACATTCCCCTGTCGCAGCTGTTCGCGATGTCGAAAATCCAGCTCAGCAGGTTGAAGGCGGCATGAAGGACTCCATCGTCAAGATCACCGCCGCGCCGCACGTACGCTCGGCTGAATCCACCACCCGCATCATGTGGTCGGTGGTACTGAGCCTGCTGCCGGTGACCGGCGCGTCGATCTGGCTGTTCGGGCCAAGCGCCCTGCTGGTGATCCTGGTCAGCGTGGCCGGCTGCCTGCTGACCGAGCGCCTGTTCGGTGGCGAGCGCAATTCGATATCCGACGGTTCGGC
>CALKKN010000233.1 GCA_937995275.1 uncultured Lysobacterales bacterium
ACCACGTTGTTGACCGGCGGCAGGAAGCGGCCGAGGCTCAGTAATTCCTCGACCTGCGAGAAGAGGGCGACGAGCAGGCTGTAGTACTGCACGGCGGCCTTCGAGGCGCCGGAAAACACTTCGCGGGCCGTACCGATGGACTCCTTTACCTCGGCCAGCGACGTCAACGCATCGCGGTGGGTCGAAGCCAGCTTGACCTGCAGCAGTGTCACCAGGTTGCCGTCGCCGGCGTCATCTTCGGTGCGGATGTTCACGGGCATGTAGGCCACCAGGGAGCCACGGGGGTGGTCGCCATGCTCGTGCAGGTAGTGACTGAGCGCCATGTCGCACATCGTCATGACCACGTCGTTGATGCTGGCCCCCTGCGCCTTGCCGATCGCGCGCAGGTCCTCGAGCGGATAGGCGGTAAAGGCCAGCGTGCGCGCCGCACCGGGCGTCACGTTCAGCGAAGTACGCGGCGCCGACAGCGGCAGTGCGACATGTTCGTCCTGGTCGAAAAACCGGCGCTGCAGCATCTTCGCGGTGATCGCCGAAACGCCGATGGCGGTCCGCACTCCGCCGCCCAGTGTTTGAGCGGCGTCCGCCATCATCTGTGCGAGGCTCAGATCGCCGCCCGCGCTGACCACCGGCTCGGAATCCGTCGCCCAGATCGGCCGCAGGGTGCGGGCCCGCGGCGAAGTCATGGTGCAGTCGTCGATCCACCGGCCGAAGGTAATGCCGTCGGCGAGCGCGTGGTGAATCTTCACGTACAGGGCAAACCGCCGCCCCGACAGGCCTTCGACCAGATGAAATTCCCACAGCGGGCGATCGCGGTCCAGGAGGTTGGCGTGCATCCGCGCCACCACGTCCCGCAGCTGCGCCTCACCGCCGGGCCTCGGCAGCACCGTGTGGCGGACGTGGTAATCGATGTCGAAGTGCAGGTCGGGCTCCAGCTCGTAGAACAGCCCGTTCGGGTGTTTCAGGCGCTGGTTGAACGGGAATCCGGGCGGGCACTGTTTCATGTCGCTGAGCAGTGCTCGCAGCCAGGCGGGGCCCTTGCCCGTGGGCAACTGGAAAACCATCAGCGCCCCGACGTGCTTGGGGCTGTGGTGCGATTCGGTCAGCAGGAATCCGCCGTCGATGGTTGAGAGTCGGGTCATGGCGGTGATGTGCGGTGGCCTCGGGACAGAATACAAAGGTACTGCCGGCCGAAGCCCCGCGCCACGACGCAGGTCAGGCCTCCGCGTTTTCCTCGCTGATCACCCCGCGGCGCAGCTGGTCCCGCTCCATCGATTCGAACAGCGCCGTGAAGTTACCCTCGCCGAAGCCCTCGTCCCGCTTGCGCTGGATGAACTCGAAGAATACCGGGCCGATCATCGTCTCCGAGAAAATCTGCAACAGCAGCCGGGGATCGCCCTTCTCGGTGGAGCCGTCCAGCAGAATGCCGCGCTGTTTCAGTTCCTCCACCGGCTCGCCGTGTCCGGGCAAGCGCTCTTCCAGCATCTCGTAATAGGTGTCGGGAGGCGGTGTCATGAAGGGCGCGCCGCGCTCCTTGAGCCGGTCCCAGCAGGCGATCAGGTCATCGCAGATCAGCGCGATGTGCTGGATTCCCTCGCCGTTGTACTGCATCAGGAATTCCTCGATCTGCCCGGTCCCCTTGGACGCTTCCTCGTTCAGCGGGATGCGGATCATGCCGTCCGGCGCGGTCATGGCCTTGGAAAACAGGCCGGTGTACTCGCCCTTGATGTCGAAATAGCGGATCTCGCGGAAATTGAACAGGCGTTCGTAGAAATTCGCCCAGTATTCCATGCGACCGCGATAGACGTTGTGAGTCAGGTGGTCGATCGTCGTGAAACCACAGCCCTCGGGGTGCGGGTCGACGCCCTCGATGAACTCGAAGTCGATGTCATAGATGCTCTTGCCGGTCTCGTAGCGGTCGATCAGGTACAGCGGCGCGCCGCCGATGCCCTTGATCGCCGGCAGGCGTAATTCCATCGGCCCGGTCGGGATCTCGATCGGCTGGGCGCCCCGTTCCAGGGCCAGCTCGTAGGCCTGGTGGGAGTCGGCAACGCGGAACGCCATGCCGGCGGCGCACGGGCCGTGTTCCTCGGCGAAGTATGCGGCGTAGCTCTTCGGCTCGTTGTTGATGATGAAATTGATGCCACCCTGGCGCCACAGGGAGACCGCCTTGGAGCGGTGCCTGGCGACCTCGCTGAAGCCCAGCACATCGAACACCGGCTCGAGTACGCCGGCCTGCGGGGAGGCGAACTCGACGAACTCGAAGCCGTTCAGGCCCATCGGGTTTTCATACATATCGTTCATTCATACTCTCCAAATCTCAAGAACCGACCCGTCAGGCCGGGACAGGAGTGGCCTCCGCCCTCTTGTGGCTGTCGTTGTGCGAACCGCTCCCACGGCTTGTCTCGTGCGGCGTGAAACGGGCCTGGAAGAACCTCAGGTACTCCGGCTCGTATACCATGTTCAGGCCGCCAATCGTTTCCCTGCGTTTATAGACATCGATCACGGCTTCCGCCACGACGTCCATATGCGCCTGAGTGTACACGCGGCGCGGCAGGGTAAGGCGCACCAGCTCCAGCTTCGGGTGGCGGTTCTGCCCCGTCTGCGGATCCCGACCGGCCGACACGTTGCCCCGCTCCATGCTGCGGATGCCGGCCTCGATGTAAAGTTCGGCCGCCAGGGTCTGCGCGGGGAACAGATCCTGGTCGACATGCGGCAGGAAGGACCGCGCGTCGAGAAACACCGCGTGCGAGCCGATCGGTTTCACGATCGGTATCCCGGCGTCCAGCAGCTTGCGGCCGAGGTAATGCACCTGCCCGATGCGCGCCGACTGGTGATCTTCCATGACCGCTTCGTGGATGCCGATGGCCATCGCCTCCATGTCGCGTCCCGCCATACCGCCGTAGGTGTGCAGGCCCTCGTAGACGACCACCATGTTCTGCGCCTTCAGGAACAGCTGCTCGTCATTGCAGGCGAAAAAGCCGCCGATGTTCACCAGCAGGTCCTTCTTTGACGACATCGTGCAGCCATCCGTCAGGTCGCAGATTTCGCGCAGGATCTCGGATATGCTCTTGTCGGCATAACCCGGCTCGCGCTGGCGGATGAACCACGCATTTTCGATAGTCCGGGTCGCGTCGAGCATGATCGGGATGCCGTGCTCGCGGCAGTACGCGTTCAACTCGCGCAGGTTGGCCATCGAAAACGGCTGGCCCCCGGCCATGTTCACGCAGCCCTCCAGGCTGATGTAGGGCACATGCTCGGCGCCCACTTCCCGCACCAGCGCGTCGAGCTTGCCGAGATCGACATTGCCCTTGAAGGGGTGCGTGCTGGCCGGGTGGTGCGCCTCGTCGACGATCACGTCGACAAAGGCGCCGCCGGCCAGTTCCTGGTGCAGCCGGGTGGTGGTGAAGTACATGTTGCCGGGTACGTAGTCGCCCGGCCTGATCATGATCTTCGACATCAGGTGCTCGGCGCCGCGTCCCTGGTGCGTGGGCACCAGGTACCGGTAGCCGTAGAACTCCCGCACCGCGTCCTGCAGGTTGTAGAAATTGCGGCTGCCCGAATAGGCCTCGTCGCCCAGCATCAGGCCGGCCCACTGGCGGTCGCTCATGGCCGAGGTGCCCGAATCGGTCAGCAGATCGATGTAGACGTCCTCGCTACGCAGCAAAAACGTGTTGTAGCCGGCTTCCCGTATGGCCCGCTGGCGCTCTTCGCGGGTGGTCATGCGCAGCAGCTCGACCATCTTTATCTTGTAGGGCTCGGCCCAGGCATGGTGTTCGTGATGCTCTGCGTTCATGGTCGTTGCTCCTCGGTGAATCGAACTCAAAGACTTAATGAATATTATCGCTGATTATTCCCGAAAATGTGTTTCAAAATCTTCGATATTGGACTAAAATTTGAATGATATATCTCATATTGCCGCCTAGAGTGAGACACATTTTATGTACCGCCTGACCCGCTCCGATTACCAGTTGTTGCGTGCCCTGCAGGAGGATCTGACCACCAGTCAGATCGATCTCGCCGAACGCGCCGGGCTGTCGCGCAGTTCCGTCTGGAGGCGCATCCGGGAACTGGAGGAAGCCGGCCTGATCGACGGCAAGGTCGCGCTGCTGAACTCGCGGCAACTGGGCTTCCAGATCCACGTACTGCTGTCGGTCAGCATGAACAAGCACTCGGTGCAGACACGCCAGGATTTCGAGACCCACGTGCAGACCCTGCCGGAGGTGATCGAGTGCTTTTCGGTTTCCGGCGATCGCGATTACCTGCTGCACATCGTCGCCAGGGACATGGAGTCCTACAATGAATTCCTGAACACCCGTATCCTGGACCACCCCAGCGTCCACTCGGCCAGTTCCAGCTTTGCATTGCGCCGGGTCAAGTACACCACCGCACTGCCGCTGTAGAATGGCGCAATGAAAACCATCATCGAACCCTTCCGGATCAAGTCCGTCGAACCTATCCGCATGACCACCCCGGAATACCGGGACCAGTGCATACGCGACGCCTGGTACAACCTGTTCGCACTGCATTCGGATGATGTCCTGATCGACCTGCTGACCGATTCCGGCACGTCCACGATGAGCGCGCGCCAGTGGGCTTCACTGATGCAGGGCGACGAATCCTACGCCGGCAGCCCCTCTTTCTACCGGTTCAAGGCGGCGGTCGAGAACCTGATGCCCTTCAAGTACCTGATCCCGGCGCACCAGGGACGGGCCGCCGAGAGCATCCTGTTCACGGTGGTGGCCAAGCCGCATCACTCGGTGCCGAACAACACGCACTTCGACACCACGCGGGCCAACGTCGAGGCCCAGGGCGCCGAAGCGGTCGACCTGGTCGTCCCCGAGGGCCACCACCCCGAACTCGAACACCCGTTCAAGGGCAACATGGACATTGCGGCGCTCGAACGATTCATCGAGGAACGTGGTGTCGAGAATATCCCGCTTTGCATGCTGACGGTGACCAACAACTCGGGCGGCGGCCAGCCGGTATCGATGGAGAATATCCGCCAGACCCGCGAAGTCTGCGACCGCCACGGCATCCCCCTGTTCATCGACGCCTGCCGCTTCGCCGAGAACGCCTGGTTCATCCGGCAGCGGGAGCCCGGCTACGAGGACACGCCGGTGGTCGACATCGTGCGGGAAATGTTCTCGTACGCCGACGGCTGCACGATGAGCGCCAAGAAGGACGGCCTGGCCAATATCGGCGGCTGGCTGGCGATGAACAACGAGGAGTGGGCCGTGCAGTGCCGCAACCGCCTGATCCTGACGGAAGGGTTTTCGACCTACGGCGGCCTGGCCGGCCGGGACCTCGAAGCGATCGCGACCGGTTTGGAGGAAGTCGTCCAGGAAGACTACCTGAATTACCGGATCGCTTCGACCGCCTACGTCGAACGCCATATTTCCGCGGTCGGCGTGCCGACGATGAAGCCCGCCGGCGGCCACGCGGTGTACATCGACGCCCGCCGCTTCCTGCCGCACATCCAGCCGCTGCAGTACCCGGGCCAGTCGCTGGCGGTCGAACTGTACCGGCACGGCGGCATCCGCGGCTGCGAAATCGGCACCGCGATGTTCGGCCTGCGGCCGGACGGCAAGGAGGAACCGGCGCACATGGACCTGGTCCGCCTGGCCATTCCCCGGCGCATGTACACGCAAAGCCAGATGGACTACGTGGTCGAAGTGGTGCAGGACGTCTGGGAGCGGCGCGAGTCGCTGCGCGGCATGAAATTCATCCGCCAGCCCAAGGCCCTGCGGCACTTCACCGGCCGCTTCGCCTACGTCGATGACGCCTGACGGCGGCGAACGGTAAATTTTCGTGATATATCAAATAATCCGCATTGAATTGCGAGTCCCGGTAACGCATATCGACCGGGACTTATTGCGAGGCACGAACTGATGGGCGCTTTCAAGCAGCCGCATGGCGGCGAACTCAAGGAACTGTATCTGCCGGAGCACCGGGCCGACGAGGTCAAGGAGGCCGACGCTGCCGACCTCGCATCCTGGGACCTGACACCACGCCAGGTCTGTGACCTGGACTTGCTGCTCAACGGCGCATTTTCGCCACTCGAGGGATTCCTCGGCGAAGCCGATTACGAAAGCGTCTGCGACTCCATGCGCCTGCAGAGCGGCGTACTGTGGCCCATTCCGGTCACGCTGGACGTCGCCGCGGAGTTTGCGGACCAGATCGGCACCGGCGATACCATCGCATTGCGTGATTCCGAAGGTGTCCTGATCGCCGTCATGGAGGTGGCCGAGCGCTGGACTCCCGACCGGGAGAGCGAGGCGCAGCGTGTTTACGGCACGGCTGACGACACCCATCCGGCGGTCGACTACCTGCTGCACCAGGCGGGCCCGGTCTACCTGGGCGGCAAGGTATACGGCATCGAGCCGCCCACGTTCCATGACTTCAAGCTGCTGCGTGACAGCCCTTCCGAACTGCGGGGCCGCTTTCGCAAGCTGGGCTGGCGCAAGGTGGTCGCGTTCCAGACACGCAACCCCTTGCATCGCGCGCACCAGGAACTGACCTTTCGTGCGGCCCGCGAATCCGAAGCGAACCTCCTGATCCACCCGGTGGTCGGCATGGCCAAATCGGGCGATATTGACCATTTCACCCGCGTGCGCTGTTACGAGCACGTGCTGGAGGAGTATCCCGAGCAGACCACCACGTTGAGCCTGCTGAACCTCGCGATGCGGATGGGCGGACCGCGTGAAACGCTGTTGCACGCCATCATTCGCAAAAACTATGGCTGCACCCACTTTATCGTGGGTCGTGACCATGCAGGCCCCGGAGACGATCGTAGCGGACAACCGTTTTACGGCCCTTACGACGCCCATGAGCTCTACCGCCGCCACGAGGAAGAACTCGACATCACGATGGTGCCGATCAAGGAGGTGGTTTACGTCGAGAACAAGGCCGAATACCTGCCGGCGGACGAGACCGAGCCTGGCGACACGATCATGGAGTTGTCCGAATCCGAGTTCAGCCGCCGCCTTCAGGAGGGCCTGGACATCCCCGAGTGGTTCTCCTTTCCCAAGGTGGTGGCGGAACTGCGCCGTGCCCATCCCCCCAGGCACGAGCAGGGTTTTGCGGTGTTTTTCACCGGCCTGTCCGGCTCCGGCAAGTCCACGATCGCCAACGCCCTGATGATCAAGCTGCTGGAGGACGGGTCGCGCCCGGTCACGCTGCTGGACGGCGACATCGTGCGCAAGAACCTCTCCAGCGAGCTGACCTTTTCCGCTGAGCACCGCGACCTCAACATACAGCGAATCGGTTTTGTCGCCAGCGAGATCACCAAGAACCGGGGCATCGCGATCTGCGCGCCGATCGCCCCGTACGCCCGCACGCGCCGCCTGGTACGCGAAATGATCAGCGCGCACGGCGGCTTCATCGAGGTCTACGTGTCCACGCCCCTGGAAGTCTGCGAATCGCGTGACCGCAAGGGCCTCTATGCCAAGGCGCGAGCCGGCATCGTCAAGGGCTTCACCGGAATCGACGACCCCTACGAAACGCCGGAGCGGGCCGAGGTCGTCGTCGATACACAGGATCTCAGCGCGGACCTCGCCGCCCATCGTATCCTGATCACGCTGGAGAAACTCGGCTACATCCGCTAGCCCGGCCTTGCTAACATGCAAGCATGAAACGCGCTTGTCTCGCCCTGCTGGTAATGTCCCTGGCTGCCTGCTCCAGCATGCAGCCGGTCAGCGTCAGCGACCTTGCCAACGGGCAGGCGCCGGCTGAAATCCAGACCGGCGACCGGGTCGAGGTTATTTCCAGGGACGGCGAGAAGTTCGAATTTACGGTTACCGAGGTCAACGCCATCGGCCTGGGCGGGAAATTCGGTTTTATTCCCTACCAGAACATGCGCCGGCTCTCGGTCCGGCGGCCAGGGAGCGATCCCGAGGACTACGTCTGGCTGTGGGGGATCCTGGGCGCGGCGCTGTTCGTCGCCATCATCGCCAACGCGGATTCCGTCTCGGTCTGTTCGCCCAGCCCCTGCCCCATACAATGATGAACCGCGTGGCACTGGTGCTGGCCGTGGCGATGCCAGGCTGCGCCGCACCACCCACCCAGACGGGAGCAGAGCCCATGCAGGCGTTTACAGTCATTGCCCACCGCGGCGCCCCGGCCTACCTGCCGGAACACACGCTGGAAGGCGCGGCCATGGCCCACTCGATGGGGGCCGACTACATCGAACTGGACGTCGTGCTGACGGCCGACGACCACCTCATCGTGCTGCATGACCTCTACCTGGACGCGGTGACCGACGCCGCCGAGCGTTTTCCCGATCGCGAGCGGCCGGACGGCCGCCGTTACGCGTTCGATTTTACACTCGCGGAGGTGAAGTCACTGCGGGTGCACGAACGCACCGGGACTGACGGCAAGGCCGTGTTTCCGGGGCGTTTCCCGCCCGCCACCGGGATATTTCGGATACCGACCCTGCAGGAAATGCTGGCGCTGGTTCAAGGCCTGAACCGGACGACCGGCCGGGAAGCGGGCATCTACATCGAACCCAAGGCGCCCGCCTGGCACCGCAGCGAGGGCAAGGACCTCATGGCGGCCGTGCTGGCCGGCCTGGCCGGCCACGGTTACCGCTCGGCCGACGACAAGGTGCTGCTGCAGTCCTTCGACATGGATTCGCTGTTGTATGCGCGCCGGGAACTGGGCTCGGACCTGCGCATGGTGCAGCTCATCGGCGAAAACCGCTGGCGCGAGAGCCCCACGGATTTCGATTTCCTGCAGACCGACGAGGGCCTGGCCAAAACCGCCGAGTACGCCCAGGGTATCGGCCCCTGGCTGCCTCAAGTCGTTGATATGAAGACATTTGATCAACCTGATATATCACATCTGATCGATCGTGCACACAGGCACGGACTGTTTGTGCATGCCTACACGTTGCGGGCGGACCAGTTGCCCCCGGGCGCTGGGGAATTCAGTGACGTCGTCCGCACGCTGACAGCCATCGGACTGGACGGCGTGTTCACCGACCACCCCGACCGCGTCATCGAGAGCCTGGGCCGCCCGGGCGCCAACCGTGCCCCGGTCCCCCGTAAGTGACCCGGAGTCTCGCTTCCCTTCTTTCGCCTGCGGCGAAAACCGGCTGCGCACGACTTCGGTTGGACACCAGCCCGCGTAGAATGAGCCCATGAGCTCGAACCGCCCGCCTCGCCAGTCGCGCGTCCCCACGACCCGTATCGGGCGGCTGGTGCAACTCGGGTTCACGGCCGGGGAATTGGCTATCGGCGGCGTCCTCGAGGGTGCGAAGCGAATTTCCCGCGTAACGCCCGACGATGCCGTCAACATGTTCCTGACCGCAGCCAATGCGGAGAAACTGGCGCAGCGGCTGGCCGGCATGCGCGGCGCGGCAATGAAAATGGGGCAGATGCTGTCGATGGAAGGCGCCGACATCCTGCCGCGGGAATTCACCGACGCGCTGGCCGCCCTGCGGGATTCCGCCAACCGCATGCCGCGCAGCCAGCTGCGCGGCGTGCTGGGGCGCGAGTACGGCAAGGGCTGGGAGGCGCGCTTCGAATCTTTCGACTACGAGCCGATCGCGGCGGCGTCGATCGGGCAGGTGCACCGTGCCGTCACCCGCGATGGACGGGAGCTGGCGCTCAAGATTCAGTACCCCGGCGTTGCCAAGAGCATCAACAGCGACGTCGACAACATGGCCATGTTTCTCCGCATGGCCAATATCCTGCCGATGGAGCTGGATATCAGCGGCATCGTCGCGGAGGTCAAGCGCCAGCTGCGGGAGGAGGCCGACTATCACATCGAAGCACGGCACCTGGAAACCTACCGGCGCCTGATCCGTAACGAGCCGTCCTTCGTAGTCCCCCGCGCCCACCAGGACCTGACCACCAAGCGCATCCTGGCGATGGACTACCTGACCGGCGAGCGGATCGAGTCGCTCGAACGCCGCGGCGTCAGCCAGGCCGCCCGGGACCGCTGCGGCACCAAACTCCAGCACCTGCTGTTCCGCGAGCTTTTCGATCTCCGCACCATGCAGACGGACCCGAATTTCGCCAATTACCTGTACCGCTCCGAGGACGAGCGCATCGTGCTGCTGGACTTCGGCTCGACCGCCAGCTTCAGCGAGGAATTCACGGTCCGGTACGGCGAGATTTCCCGTGCCCTGATCGCGGGCGACGAGGGCGCGACCCGGCGTTACGCCGAGGAAATCGGGTACCTGCGGCCGACGGACAGCCCCGAACACGCGGAACGGGTCATGAGGGTCATCCAACTGGCCTGCGAGCCGATCACGAAACGGGGAGTTTACGACTTCGGCGCCTCGGACCTGGTGGCACGGGCGCGCGACGCCGGCATCGAAATGCTGTTCCACAGTCACGGGGAGTTCATGGCGCCGCCGCCCGAAACCGTCTTCCTGCACCGGAAGCTGGTGGGTTCCTTCCTCGTCTGTGCCCGTATCCGGGCCAGGGTCAGGGTGCAGGACCTGATCCAGCGCTATCTTTGAGAACGGCCTTCAGGGTCGGGCGCGCCGGCGACCGCGGCGGCGCCCCGTGGTTTCCCTGGCCCGGCCTTCGGGCGGTGGCGGCAGGTCCGGCAAACGATCCTGCGATTCCATCCCCTCCAGGATCACGGAGCGCATCGCCTCGTCGATCGCAGGATCGGTTTCCACCGGCCGACAGGCCGCCAACCGCCGGTCGACCTCGGCGCAGGCCCGTTCGACCAGGCTCGGCCCGCCGCTCTTGTCCGCCGTGTCGCGCGTCGTGCGGTCGATGACCGGATCGGTCAGGTAAAGCTCCTGCGGCCAGTGCTCGAGTGTCTGCTCGGCGGTAATCAGGTGACCCTCGTTCATCAGATGATCGACCAGGGCCTGGCTGGGCAGGTCGTCCAGCGGGCTGATCTCACGGCAGAAATGGAGCGCCTGGCCACAGACCTCGTTGTCGAACACCAGCTTGGGCAGACTGAAAGTCAGAACGAAGTCCAGCATCCCGGGGCCGGCCACCGAATTCACGCCGGCCAGCGCCGCCAGCAGCGCACTGCTGAATGACTCGCCGCCGGCCTGCGCGTCCAGTTCCTTGCCGTCGCTGAGCGCCATGTAGGCCTGCGAGGGCAGGCCGAGGTATTTGGCGATCGCGACATAGGCGACGTCCAGGTGCTGGGCCTCGATCGCGGCCATCGGCGAACTGGCGGCCTTCATGTGGAACGTGGCCGGCGCACCGCCAAAGAGCACCGGGTGGCCCGGCCTCAGCACCTGCGCCATCGTCAATCCGGTCAACACATCCACGCAGTGGAAGACGAGGGCGCCGACGATCGTCACCGGCGCGATGAGGCCCATCAGGGTCACCGGCACGATTTCGATCGGAATGCCGGCCTCGACGCTGTCCAGCAGGTTCTGGCAGGAATCCTCACCGTACCGGAAATTGCCGGTGGCCGTAATCGTGAAGACGGACATCGGCTTCGCGGCCAGTGCGGCGGGGTCGCGCCGGAACATTTGCAGCAGCCGCACCAGGCGCGGGATGCCATGTTCGCTGAAGGCGCCCGAGGCCACCGGGCGCTTCGAGTTCACCAGCGTCATGTACAGGCGCCAGGCATCCGACACCTGCGGCTCGATGTCCTGGTTGGTGGAGAAGGCTGTGGCCAGGTACCCCAGGTGCTCCATCCCGTCCGCCAGGCGCACGTACTCCACAAAATCGGTCGAATTGGCAAGCCGGGTCTTGCCGCTGCGGTGATCGAGTATCTTCAGGCCGCTCGAACCGGGCACGAAGTTGACGTTCCAGCCGCCGAGTTCCGCGTGCGGCACGCCGTCCCGGTCATACAGCGTGAAGCTGGAGGGGGCCGTTTCGATCGCCTTGTCGACGACGTCCGCCGGGAACAGGATGCGGTCGCCGCTGCCATCGGTCGGCAGGCCGTGGTCCAGCAGTCGCTTGCGCAGTTTCGTGCCGCGGATCTCCATGCCCGTCTCGGACAGGATGCGCCTGGCTTCGTCGAGGATGCGGACGATCAGGTCCTCGTCGAGGACGTTCAGCGTCGGACGCATCTCACTCTTCCAGCTCGATGTCGACCATCAGTTCGTTGGCCAGTTCCTCCATCTCGTCACGGAGCTGTTGCAACGGCACCGCGTCGGGCACCAGGATCCGCGCATGCGCGATGAACAGGCTCTCGCCGGACATGGAGGCGCTCTGCACGGTCGTTTCCAGTTCCAGCACGTTGATGCCGAGGCGCGCCAGCACCGCCGTGATGTCGTGCACGATCCCCGGGTGGTCCTGCCCGACCAGTTCGATGGAAAACTCCTGCGTGCCCTCCGGGCGCGCCGGGGTGTCGGAACGTTGCGCAACGATCTCGATGCCGCCGATCTCCAGCGATTCGAGCACCCGCAGGAACGAGTCGACGCGTTCCTCGGGAACCTGCGCCAGCAGGATGCCGGCAAATTTGCCGGCCAGCGTCATCATGCTGCTCTCGGTCCAGTTGCCGCCGTGCGTGGCCAGCACGTCGGACAGTTCCTCGACGATGCCCGGGTGGTCGTCCGCGACGACCGTCAAAACGATGGATGTGTTCATGATTGGTCTTCCAGCCGCTGCAGCCCGATACCGGCGCTCCCGGTTATGGGACGTGTTCCTGTCGGGCAGATTGCGACGCCGCCCGCTCTGGTTACTTTAACCCAACTGGCTGGCGGAAAGACACGGGTTGCGATCGGGGTCGCTGCACAATTGACGGTGAAGGCACGCGGTCAGGGGCCACCCGGGATAGTTTCTCAACGCCGCACGCCTGGGGACGGTGAAAACGGTCATTCATCGCCGGTTTTTGATACAGGTCACATGAAGGCAAAGCTTTTGTTCCTAACATGCTCCTGCCTAAAGGATTACCCATGAGTATGAGGAGAATTCACGAATGAAAGCAATATCCGTTCTGTGTGCCCTTTTGCTGCTGGGGGCGGCCGCCGCAAATCCGGCCCTGGCGATGGACCAGGGCGACTGGCTGATACGCTTCGGTGTTTCCCAGGTGGACCCGAAATCGAACAACCACCCCGCTGTATCGGTCGACTCGGCGACCAGCGCCACCTTCAACTTCACCTACATGATGACCGCCAACTGGGCGGTGGAAGTGCTGGCGGCCTACCCGTTCGAACACGACATCTCCCTGATCGGCGGCCCCGAAGTGGGCAGCACCAAGCAGTTGCCGCCGACCGTCAGCCTGCAGTATCACTTCCTGCCGGACTCGACCTTCCAGCCCTATGTCGGCCTGGGCGTCAATTACACCAATTTCTTCAGCGAAAAACTGTACGGCCCGCTGGAGGGCGCCTCTCTCAGTCTGGACGACAGCTGGGGATGGGCCGGTGAGATCGGCGCCGACATCATGCTCAACGAGAAGTGGTTCCTGAACCTCAACTTGCGTTACATCGGCATCGAGAGTGACACCACCGTCAACGGGGAACCGTTTGGCAAGGTGAAGATCGATCCCTGGGTATACGGAGCCCATGCCGGTTTTCGTTTCTGAGTCGTCATAGCATTGCGGGGAAGGAGCCCTTCACGGCGCCCCGCGCCCTGCCCTGGACAGAACTGATGCGGCGGGGAACGCGGATTAAGGAGTCTCGCTTCGCTCGACTCACCCAACCGGGGGCGGCCACCGACGTAGCCGGATCGAGGGGCACCACCGTCAGCCCTGCTCCCCGCCCCACTGACGCACCAGGCAGATCGGGCAACGCAATCGCTCACGCAGCGCCTGCAGCGTGGCCGGCTGGAGGATATCCTCCGTGGCGGCCACCATGAACAACGTGGCGGCTTCCCGGTAGGCGGCCTCGAGCAGCGCGAGGACGCCGCCTTCCTCAGGCATGACCCGTACCCGCAACGGCCGGCGCGGCAGGGTCTCGTGCCAGAGGCGAGTCAGGCCCGCCTCGTCGCGCCCGACCTCCGGCGCCGCCAGAACGGTTATCACGCTCGCCTCACTCACCGCCAGGTGCGCGGCCGCCGCCAGGACGCTGCGGCCGGACTCGAGATCGCCGATGGCCACGGCAATACGCTGCCGGGCCTGCGGGCTGCGGACCGGCTGGCTGACGGCCGCCGCCATCATGCGGGCCGGCTCGAACACCGTGATGTCGGACCCGGTGGCGGCATCGAGCAACAGGCTGATAGCCGGCCCCCGAACGTTTCTGAACGAGTGCGTGACACCGGTTCGCTTGGCGAGCACGGCCAGGGCCCGGCGCGCCGTGCGCATCCGCAGGCTCAAGGCGCGCTCGAAGTGGTCGCTGTTGAACTCGCGCACGCTGAACGTGACGCGGCAGAGCTCCTTGACGAAGGGCAGTTCCGCGGCATGCTGCACTTCGGCTTCCTCCAGGAACACGCCGTGCATTTCGATGTCCCGCTCATGCGAGAGCAGCGGCAGTATTAGATCCAACAGGCTTCGCCCGGAGCCGCCGGACCCGAGGATCACCGCAATGCGCCGCGGTCTCTTGTCAGCCGGGTTCGTCGCCATTGCCTTGTTTCGCTCCGTTGTTCCCGCGCTTCCGGCGGCCGCGCCCGCTGAACGCCCGGCGCTGTTCGGCCAGGGTGATCAGCCGCTCGCAGATTTTCCGGTTCAGGCTGCCTTCGGGAAATTCCCCGGATTCAATGCGTTCGCCCGCCGCCATGCCGGTCAGCAACTCGAGAGCCTGATCGACATGCGTTACCGGACAGACCTGGAACGTGTTGTCGCTGACGGCGGCCACGATATCCTGCCGCAACATCAGGTGCTTGACGTTGGCCGCCGGGATCAGGACGCCCTGCTCACCGGTCAGGCCACGCTGCTGGCAGACATCGAAAAATCCCTCGATCTTCTCGTTGACGCCGCCGATGGCCTGGACGCGTCCATGCTGATCGACCGAGCCGGTGATCGCATACGACTGCCTGAGCGGCACCTCGGCCAGGGCGGACGCCAGCGCGCAGAGCTCCGCGGCCGAGGCGCTGTCGCCGGCGACCCCGCCATAGGATTGTTCGAACACCAGGCTGGCGGACAGGGAAAGCGGGCGGTCGTCCACGTAGTGGGAAGCGAGGAATCCGGACAGTATCAATACTCCCTTGGAGTGCAGCGGCCCGCCCAGCTTAACTTCCCGTTCGATATCGATCACTTCGCCCGAACCCAACGATACGGTGGCGGTTATGCGCTGCGGCCTGCCGAACGCCAGGTCGCCCAGCTGCATTACGGCCAGGCCATTCACCTGGCCAACGCGGTTGCCGGCGGTTTCGATGACGAAGGTCTCGCGCAGCAGTTCCTCCTGCATGCGGTCGCGCACGCGGCTGCCGCGGTGGATCCGGCTGTCGATCGCCTGCTGCACCTCCTCGGCGCCGATTAGTTCGCTGCCATTTTTGCCGGCGATGTAGTGGGCCTCGCGCAGTATGTCGGACGCGCGCCGGATGTCCGTCGACAGGCGTTCGCTGTCACCCACCTGGCGTGCGCTTTCTTCGAGCAGGCGCGCGACACCTTCCCGACTCATGGCCCTCAGTTTTTCCCTGCGGATGGTCGTTGCCAACCACCGCGCCATGCCCTCGGTGTTGCTGTCGTCCCGCACCAGTTGGTCTTCGAAATCCGCCTCCACCTTGAACAGCTCGGAGAAATCGGGATCGTAGCGTTCCAGCAGGTAGTACCAGATCCGCTCGCCGATCAGGATTACCTTCAGGTCGGCGGGTATGGGTTCCGGTTCGAGCGTAACGGTACTGATCAGCCCGATGTCGTCCCCCAGCGAACGGATGCGCAGCTCGCGCGATTTGAGGGCTCGCTTCAGGCCGTCCCAGGCCAGTGGGTAGGTAAGGAGTTTCTGCGCGTCCAGCACCAGGTAGCCGCCGTTCGCGCGATGCAGGGCGCCCGGACGGATCAGGCTGAAATTGGTCACCAATGACCCGAACTCGGACTCGTGCTCGATACGCCCGATCAGTTCGATGAAAGTCGGCTTGTCGGCAAACACCACCGGCGCCCCCTGCGCCTCGCTGCGGTCGACCAGCACGTTGATCGAATACCGGCGCATCGCGGCCGATTCCTTCGACTCCATGGCCTGCTGAATCTGGGGCGGCAGGTTCTGGCCGTCACCGGGACGCAGGAACAGACTGACATTTTCCACGATGTCGTTCTGCATTTTTTCCAGGTGTTCGACCACCACCGGCACGTCGCGATACTTTTGCAGCAGGTCATCAATCAGGCCCGTGACCGCGATACCCGCAACGTCCCGCTCCAGCTGCCGCACCTTCTGGCGCATCTCGCGCGCCCGCTTCGGCATGGTGCGCATGACCTGCTGGAGGCGCTTCGTCAAACGCGCGATGTCATCGTGAAACTTCTGCTGCTCTGCTTCGGGCAGTTTCTTGAATTCCTCCGTGCCCAGCGCCTCGCCCTCGCGGACCGGTATGAAAGCAATGCCGGTCGGGGTCTGGATCACGCCGATGTCGAGTTCCTGCGCCTCGTCCTCCACGTCCTTGAAAGCCGTTTCGTGGTCTTCCTTGAACTCCTCGGCGAGGGTTTCGCGCTGCGCCTGGAAGTCCTCGCTTTCGAACGCGGCCGGTATGGCCGTCTGGGCGTCCGCGATCACCTGCTCGACGTCGTTGCGCAGTTCCTTGCTGCGGCCCGGCGGCAGCGCCAGCGCCCGCGGCTGGCGGGGGTCTTCAAAGTTGTAGACGTAACACCAGTCCTGCGGCACGGCACGGGCAGCCGCCCTTTTTTCCAGCAACTGCCTGACGAACAGGTGCCGCCCCACGCCGGGTGGCCCGAGTACATAGACATTGTGGCCGTCGACGTCGATCTCCGTCGCGAACTGCATCGCCTGAGTCGCACGGTCCTGCCCGGGAATCTCGGCCAGGTCTTCCAGTTCCGCCGTGGTCTCGAAGCTCAGGTCTTGCGGATTGCAGCGCGTGAACAGTGCCTCGGGGGTCAGGGGTTTGCCGGGCGTGAAGTCCGTCATCTCTTGCCTCATGCTGTGTGTCGGTTGCCGGTCATATCAATCGTGGCACGGCGGCAGACCCGGATAAACACCGAAGACCCGATCTCCAGACCCACGTCAGCTCGGTTCGGATAGAATAGATGACACCAGCACGCCATTTCGGTTGCAGAAGCACCGGGGAAAGACCATGAACCAGGCTATCGAAGCCGTGTCCGCTGCACAGGATGCACCGCACAACACCGCGGGGCGGCCGGAGATCGCGGAGGCGCTGCAGTCGGCCTTCCGTAAACAGCGGCAGGCGTACCTGTCGGACCCCATTCCGGACCTGGCGCAGCGCAAAGAGGATCTGCTCGCCCTGAAACGAATGCTCGGCGAGAACCTGGAGGAGGTCGTCGGGGCTATCAGCGAGGATTACGGCAACCGATCGCGCCACGAGACGCTGTTCGCCGAGGTCATTGCGGTGACCGACGGTATCAACGACACGATCCGGCACCTGAAGAAGTGGATGAAGCCGCAGCGCCGGCACGTCGACTGGACCCTCTATCCCGGCGCCAGGAACCGGCTGATTCCGCAGCCGCTGGGCGTCGTCGGGTTGATCGTGCCATGGAATTTCCCGGTCAACCTCGCGTTCTCGCAACTCACCGGCGCGTTCGCGGCCGGCAACCGGGCCATGGTCAAGCTGTCCGAGAATTCCATGGCGCTGGCACGGCTGTTGAGGGACCTCTCATCCCGCTATTTCCCACCGGAGAAACTGGCGTGGTTCGAAGAGACGGGAGGGGTCGGCATCGAGTTCTCGCAGATTCCGTTCGACCTCCTGGTGTTCACCGGTTCGGGGCAGACCGGCCGCTCGGTGATGGCCTCGGCGGCCCGCAACCTGACGCCGGTCGTCCTCGAACTCGGCGGCAAGTCGCCGGCGGTCATCGACCCCGACTACCCGCTGGACAAGGCCGTCGAGCGGATCCTGTTCGTCAAGCAGTTCAACGCCGGCCAGATTTGCACCAACGTCGATTACGTGTTCGTCCACGAGAGCCAGCGGGCCGAATTCATCGATCTGGCCAGGTCCTGGGTAGCCAGGCACTGCCCGGACATCAACCACGCGGACTGCACCTCCATCATCGACGACCGGTCCTACCAGCGGCTGGAGGAAACGCTGGAGGATGCCCGCGACAAGGGCGCGACGGTGATCAACCTGTCGGAAAACCAGGCCGGCAATCGCGAACAACGGAAACT
>CALKKN010000234.1 GCA_937995275.1 uncultured Lysobacterales bacterium
GCAGCGTACTGCGCGTGGGCGTCGGCTACAGGCGGCCTCCTGCGTTAATCCGTTAGCGCGAACGCCACCAGATAATCACCGCGCCGGGTACCCAGGCTGCCGTGGCCGCCGGCCGCGATGACGACATACTGACGGCCGCCCAGCTGGTAGGTCATCGGCGTGGCCTGGCCGCCGGCCGGCAGGCGGCCGCGCCACAGCTCCCGGCCGGTCTCGATGTCGAAAGCGCGCAGGTAGTCGTCCATCACGGCGCCGATGAACACCAGGCCGCCGGCCGTGACCAGTGGGCCGCCCAGGCCCGGCACGCCCCAATCGAAACCGAACGGCATGCCGCTGAGATCGCGCGTACTACCCAGCGGCACCTGCCACAGGATTTCGCCGGCCGCCATGTCCACCGCGCTCAGCGTGCTCCATGGCGGCGCGACGCAGGGCATCTCCCAGGACGACAGCAGCGGCTTGCGCCGCATGCCGTAGGGCGTGTCCAGCTGCGGCGAAAACTCGGTGTCCGGATACTGGCCGGAATCGCGCACGCTTTCGAAATCGTCGCGCGGGATCAGGGCCACCAGGAACGGGAAGTGCATGGCATTGGCGACTGCGACCTGGCGCCCGGCGTCCCAGGCGACGCCGCCCCAGTTCGAGCCACCGCCGTTGCCCGGGATCATGACGGTGCCCTGGAGACTGGGCGGCGTGTAGATGCCCTCGTTGCGGAGCGAGGCGATCAGGTCGCGACATTCGCCGCGGTCGATCGGCGTCAGGCCCCAGGCGTCGTCCGCGGTCAGCGGGCCGTGCGGCACCAGCGGCGGCGGCGCCGACGGGAACGGCTGGGTCGGCCAGGCTTGCTCGCCGGGGACGTCCGAAGCCGGCACGGGCCGTTCCTCGATCGGGAAAAACGGCTCGCCGGTGTCGCGGTGGAAGGTGAACAGTAGGCCCATCTTGGTCGGCAGGATCACGACCGGCACGCGGTTGCCGTCGCGTTCGACCTCGGCCAGCAACGGCTGCGCCGGCAGGTCGAAGTCCCACAGGTCGTGATGGACGAGTTGGTAGGACCAGGCGATGTCGCCGGTGCCGGCGTCCAGGGCCACCAGTGAATTGGCGTGGCGGTTGTTCCCGAGTCGCTCGCCGCCGTAGTAATCGGGGCTGGCCGAACCGGTCGCGGCGAACACCAGTCCGCGCTGCGCATCGACCGACAGCGGCGACCAGACGTTGGCCGTGCCGGTGCGCGCGGCCTGTTCGGGCAGCCAGTCGGCAGCGTTGTCGGCGGCCCAGGGCGCAGAGGGGTCGCGCGGAATCGAATGCCACCGCCAGCGCAACGCGCCGGTCCGGGCGTCATAGGCCCACACCGTGCCGAGGCCCAGGTGCGCCCGCCAGTTGTCGATCATGCCCGAGCCCAGCACGACCGTGTCGCCGATGACCACCGGCGGCGAGGTGACGGGGTAGGCCCGCCCGCGGTCTTCGTCGCGCAGCGCGGCCTTGAGGTCGGCCTGGCCGCTTTCGCCGAAGGCCGCGCAGCGTTGTCCGGTCGCGGCGTCCAGCGCGATCAGGCGGGAGTCCAGCGTGCCGACGAAAATCCGTGCGCGACAGGGTTGCCCCGGCGGTGCGGTGCGGTCCGTCCAGAACACGACGCCGCGGTTGGAGACTTCCGTGTAATGCGGCTCCGGATCGACGCCTGCATCGAATTGCCAGCGTTCCTCGCCGGACTGCGCGTCGATGGCGAACACCCGGTTGAAGGCCGTGGAGAAATACAACGTGCCATCGACGAGGATCGGGGTGGCCTGGAAGGTGTGCTTGTAGAACGAGGTGTAGCCTTCGCCCGTCTCCCCGGTGCGAAATACCCAGACCGGGGCCAGCCGCTCGACATTCTCCGGCCCGATCTGCGCTGCCGGTGAGAATTTCGAGCCGCCGGCATCGTTGCCATAGTGCGTCCACCCGGTGTCCGGCAGGTCCGCCTGAGCCGCGGCGGGCCGCGACACCTGATCGTCCCAGCGGTCGGCCAGCAGCCACGATCCGCCAAGCACCACCGCGACCAGCACGACCACAGCAATCAGCGCCGCCCCGAGAATCCTGAGGAACTTCAGCATCCACACGCTCCTTTCATATTTCCCGGAGTATATACCGCCCGTTGGGAGCGGCTGTATGAGCGGTCGCTCATTTACAATGTCCCGCAACGCCATGCACCTTCATTACCTCGCTTACGGCTCCAACCTTCACCCTGTGCGGCTGGGTGCTCGCGTGCCATCCGCGAAGCTGATCGGCGTTGCCGAATTGCCTGGCCGGACGCTGCGGTTCCGCAAGCGCAGCGTGGACGCCTCGGCCAAGTGCACGGTCGCTCCGGGTCGGACGTCAGAGCGCGTGCTTGGCGCGGTGTTCCGCATCGGCGCGGCCGAAAAACCGCTTCTCGACCAGGCCGAGGGGCTGGGTAATGGTTACGACCTGGTCCGGGAATGCCTGCCGGTCAGCGGCCGGTCACGCGAGGTGTTCTATTACGTCGCAGCCCCCGATCACATCGACGCGGATCTGCAGCCTTATTACTGGTACAAGCAACTGGTCCTGGCCGGCGCCCGCTACCACGCTTTCCCGACGGACTACATTGCGGCAATTGAAGCGGTCCGGTCCGTCGACGACCCCGACCGCGCCCGGTGCACCGCAAACGAGGCACTGTTGCACGAATGCAGGAGCGGCTTGTAGGAGCGGCTTTAGCCGCGACTGATCTTCCGTAACCTTTTTATCGCGGCTAAAGCCGCTCCTACAGCCGCTCCTACAGCCGCTCCTACACCGCTCCGGGTTCCGTCGCCTCAGCTCCGGTCGGGAATGTCCACCGAGCCGCTGACGTCGTTGCTGTCGATGTCGCCGCTGCCGTCACGCTCCACGCGGAAATCGCCGCCGATGCCGTCGGCCACGATGTCGCCCGAGGAATCGCGTTCGACCACGAAGTCGTCGCGCACGTCCCTGAAGCGGATCTCCCCGGAGCTGTCCTGTTCCACCAGCACCGAGCCCTGGATGTCGCGGCCGTAGATGTCGCCCGAGCTGTCGCGCTTCACCGTCACGTCGCCGTCGACGGCCAGCAGGTCGATGTCACCGGAGGAGTCTTCCAGTTCGATGTCGCCGCGCACGTCCTCGATCTCGATGTCGCCGCTGCTGTCCTGCAGCGCCACCGCGCCGGTGCCCTCGAGCTCCACGTCGCCACTGGTGTCGCGGATGTCCAACGCGATGTCCGCCGGGACGTCGATCCGCAGGTCCATGTAAATGTAGCGGTTGCCCGTCAGGCTCCAGCCGGAGTCCGCATCCGGCAGAACCACGGCGATGCGGGCATTGCGCCCACCCTCGGTCAGAATCTCGGCCGCGTCCAGCCACTCCTCCTCGGAGGCGCAGACCTTGCCGTGTGCCCGGGCTTCGGTGATGCCCTCGCTGCCGGCTATGATCAGGTCGCCGGCGGTGGCGTCCACCGACAGTTGCTCGCTGCCGGCCAGGTTCAACGTGACGTCCAGGTCTTTCTCATATTTGCAGTCCCACGCCTGCGCGCTGCCGGCCGCCAGGACTGCGAGTAACAACAAGTACTTGCTCATGGTTCAAGCTCCTGCTTCATTCGGGTTTGCCCATCTACCTTTGGATGCACGAAGTGCACCAATGGTTGCGGTAACCGGCAAATCACCGCCCCACCGGCCTTCCCGACTTGGCTGTCGATCACGCGCCCCCGCCCTGTGGCGAAGAATGCCACTGTAGGAGCGGCTTTAGCCGCGATGGTTTTCGTTCAACCCCACCAATCGCGGCTGAGGCCGCTCCTACAGCCGCTCCGTTGGCGATTGACGGAACCTCTTCGACCCCCGGCCGGCGGGTGCTGCTAAAGTAAGCCGATGAAGATACCCGGCCAGCGCCACCAGTTCGACATCCCGGACGACGTCGCCTACCTCAATTGCGGCTACATGTCGCCGTTGATGAAGCGCGTGCGCGACGCGGGCGCCGCCGGCCTCGCGCGCAAGGCGCACCCGTGGGAGATCGTCCCGCGCGACTTCTTTAGCGGCTCCGACGCGCTGCGCGAGGCGTTCGCGGAGCTGATCAACGCCCGCGCCGATGACATCGCCATCGTGCCGGCGGCCAGCTACGGCATCTCGACAGCAGCCCGCAACCTGCCGCTTGCCGGCGGGCAGAACGTCATCGTTGTCGAAGACCAGTTCCCCTCCAACGTCTATCCCTGGCGAGAGCGGGCCCGGGAGGTCGGCGCCGTGGTGCGTACCGTGCCGCGGCCATCGGAAGGCGGCTGGACCCGGGCGGTGCTGAACGCCGTCGACGGCGACACCGCCATCGTGGCCATCCCCCACTGCCACTGGACCGACGGCGGGTTGTTCGACCTGGAACGGATTGGCGACCGGTGCCGCGAACGGGATATCGCGCTGTCCCTCGACGTTACGCAATCACTGGGCGTGCTGCCGCTGGACGTACAGCAGATTCGGCCCGACTTTCTGATCTGCGCCGCCTACAAGTGGCTGCTCGGGCCCTACTCGACCGGCTGCGTGTACGTTGCGCAGCGTTGGCAGCGGGACGGCCGGCCGATCGAGCACAACTGGATCCACCGCCGGAACGCCGAGGACTTCGCGCGGCTGGTCGACTACCAGGACGAGTTCGAGCCCGGCGCCCGGCGCTTCGACGTCGGCGAGCGCTCGAATTTCGCGCTGGTGCCGGCTGCTGAGGCGGGTATCCGGCAACTCCTGGAGTGGGGCGTCGAAAACGTGTGCGAGACCATCGAGGCCATGGCCGACGACATCATCGAGCGCGTCCGGCCGCTGGGGCTGACCGCGCTGCCGAAAAGCGAGCGCGCGCCGCACTACCTGGGCCTGCAGATGGCCGGGGAACCGCCGTCCGGCCTGCTCCCGGAACTGGCGAAGCGCAATGTGTACGTCAGCGTGCGCGGCGCATCGATCCGCGTCACCCCGCATCTGTACAACACCGGGGCCGACATCGACCGCCTGGTGCAGGCGCTGGAGCAGGTGCTGTAGGAGCGGCTTTAGCCGCGATAAAAATGGCCCCAGAAAATCAATCGCGGCTAAAGCCGCTCCTACAGCCGCGACGAATAGGTCACAGAAATCCAATCGCGGCTAAAGCCGCTCCCACAGCCGCTCCCACAGCCGCTCCCGAAACCCCTTCTGCTAAACTCCCCCATCGCCCCAGTTCCGACGAGGAATCGACGCCATGCCCCACAGCCGTTTTGCCGCCCTGCCGTTGCTGTTCACCCTGCTCCTGCAGGGTTGTGCCCCCGACGCCCCGCCGCCCGAGGCCGCGGCGCCTGAGGCCGCCCCGCCGCCGCCGGAGACCTTCACCTCGGTCTACGATTGGCACGCGCGCGGCACGTCGGCCGGGCGGACCACGCTGACGCGGGCCGGCGACGGGCGCGTGACCAACGAATCCTTCGTGCACTGGAACAACCGCGAGTACCGGCTGACCTCCGAGCTGCAGCTCGATGCCGACGGCATGGTGGTCGCCCAGCGCATTTCCGGCGTGTCGCCATTCGGGGCTACCCTCGATGAGTCGTTCACCTACGCCGACGGCGAGGCAAGCTGGCGCACGATGGGCGAGAGCGGCAGTGCGCAACGGGCCCGCGCCGCGTTCTACGTGCCCACCGAGTGGGGCGCCGTCGGGTCGATGGAAGCCCTGGTGCGGGCGGCGGTGAAGCAGCTCGACGGGG
>CALKKN010000235.1 GCA_937995275.1 uncultured Lysobacterales bacterium
AGGAACAGGTAGATGACGACTAGCACCAGGGTAATGGCGAAAAACAGGGCGCGGTAGACTTCCCGCATTGACGCCTCGATGAACTCCGCGCGGTCGTAGTTGACCGTCAGGACCATACCCTCCGGCAGGTCCGCCCCGATCGCCTCCATCTCCTTGCGGACTTCCCGCGAGACGGCCACGCTGTTCGCCCGGGAGAGCTGCGCGATCGCCAGCGATACGGCGTCGACGCCGTTGGCGCGGGCGATACTGCGTTCGTTCTCGGCGCCGATGCGCACGTCGGCCACCTCGCCGAGCGTTACGCGCTGACCGTCCGGACCGCGCCCCACCACCAGTCTCTCGAAATCACCCGCCACGGTGAACCCGGTGTCGGTGCGCAGGGTGAACTCGCGGGTCTCCGATTCGAGCCGCCCGGCGGGGAGTTCCACGTTTTCCGCGCGCAGGGCGCTCTCGACGTCGGCGACCGTCAAGCCGCGGGCGGCCAGCGCCTCGCGCGACATCCAGATGCGCATGGCGTAGCGCCGGGCGCCGGAAATCTGCACCCGCGCGACACCCGGCACCGTTGAAAAACGGTCGATCAGGTAACGGTCCGCGAAGTCGGTCAGCTCCAGGCCCGAGTGCCGGTCGGAGGTCAGGTTCAGATACATGACCGCGCGCCCGGTGTTGTCCACCTTGGCGATCTCCGGCGGGTCCGCCTCGCTGGGCAACTGGTCGACGATCCGCGAGACGCGGTCCCGGATATCGTTGGCCGCCTCGTCGATGTCGCGGACGAGGCTGAACTCGACGCGGATGTCGGACCGCTCGTCGCGGCTGCTGGACGTCAGCTTCTCGATGCCTTCGATGCCGGCTACGACGTCCTCGATGACCTGCGTGACCTTGGTCTCGATGACCTCGGCGGAAGCACCCCGGTAACTGGTCTCGATCGAAACCACCGGTGAATCCACGTCCGGATACTGGCGCACCGGCAGACTGCTGAGCGCGGCCAGGCCGAGGATCACCAGCAAGGCCGAAACCACGGTGGCGAGCACCGGCCGCCTGACCGACTGGTCGGATATGATCACGGCTGGACCGCCTTCATGCCTCGCCGCGGGACACGACCCGCACCTGCAGCCCCGGGCGCACCTTCTGCGTGCCCTCGGTCACCACGCGGGCGCCGGGAACGATGCCCTCGAGGATTTCGACCTCGCCGGGACGGCGGCGCCCGGTCCGCACTTCGCGCCGCTCGATTACGTCGTCCGGCCCCACCACGAACACGAACTGCCTGCTGCGTTCGGGGACAATGGCCTGCTCGGGGACCATCAGCGACTCGATGTCCTCTTTCAGCAGCGTGACCGTCAGGAACATCCCCGGCCGCAGGCGCCCGGCGTCGTTCGGCAGCAGGGCGCGAACCGCAATGGTGCGGCTGACCGGGTCGACGCGCGTATCGATGGTGGTCACCCGTCCGCGGAACTGGAGCTCCGGCCAGGCCGCGCTGCGTGCGGTTACCTCGAGGCCGGCCTCGAGCAGCGCCAGGAAAACCTCGGGGACGTCGAAGTCCAGCTTGATCCGCGACGTATCGTCCAGCGTGGTGATGACCGTCGACGGGCTCACAATGCTGCCCAGGCTGACCCGCCGCAGCCCCAACTGGCCGGCGAACGGAGCCCGGATGACGGTCTGGTCAAGGCGCGCCTGGGCGGCATTGACCGCCGCGGCGTCGGCGTCCCGCTGCGCTTCGAGCTGTTCCAACTGCGACTCGGATACCACGCGCGTCTTGAACAGCTCGCTGGAACGGCGAACCTGACTTTCCGAGTCCACGAGGGCGGCCTTGGCCGCCGCCAGGTCAGCCAGCGGCTCCGAATTCTGCAGCCGCACCAGCACCGCCCCCTCCTCGACGAACTGCCCCTCCTCGAAGCTGATGGCGACAATGGCGGCCGTGATCTCGGGCCGCACTTCCACCGACTCGTTCGCGCGCGCGTTTCCCAGCGCCTCGGCGGACAGCGGGAATGGCTTGATCGACGCCTCGGCTATCACCACCCCGGGCGGGCCCGCCTGCGGCTGTGCCTCCGTGATTACGGCCGCCAGAATCAGCGGCAGCGCAATGACGGTTTGGCGGGCAAGCTTCACGGGGTCAGATACCGGTGGCCGGGCAATGGGCAATGATACCCCGAAACGAAAGGGCCGGCATGGCCGGCCCTTTCATCGATGCATCGCCGCATATCGCGTCAGAAGGATGCGCGGAATTCGAATCCCCAGTAGGCCGGTTCATTGACGAATGCGGTCAGATTGAGGAAGTTGATGCCGCCCTCGACCACGACTTCGTCGGTGATGTTGCGCCCGACCAGGGCGAAATCCAAACCGCCATCGGTAACATAACCGGCGCGGATGCCGCCCAGCCAGCGGTCTTCCTGGACGAACTCGATCGATTCATGCAGGAACAGGTTCGATTCGTCGCGGTAGTTCCAGTCGGTATTGAAGTACAGGTCGCCATTCTGTATGGGATAGGTGTACTGCAGAATGAAGTTGAAGATCCACTCGGGCGTGCGCGGCAGGGGGTTGCCGTCGATGAACACCTCGGTCACGGGACCGAAGGGGCCGTCACGCATGCCGGCAATCGGGTCGAGCGGCGTGCATGACGGCGTCGAGCCGCAGAGGTCGTCGCGCAACTCGGGATCGTCGATTTCGGTGTCGTTGTAGCTCAGGTTGGCGGAGAGAAACAGGTTTTCGGTCACCAGCAGGTCGAATTCGGTCTCCAGACCGTAACCGTTCACCTGGTCGGCGTTCAGCAGCTGGTTGACGTTGGCGACGCCACCGGTTGCCGTGAGCTGCTGATCGTCGTTCCGGAACGTGTAGACCGAGGTGTTCCAGCGCGCCCGGCCGTCCATCAACGTACTCTTGAAGCCAATCTCCCCGGACAGCGTGTCCTCGGTCCGCGCGGAACTGACAAAACCGAACCGGCCGAGCGTGACGGGGCCGCGGGAGCCGGTGGCGATACGGCCGTACCAGGTCCACTCTTCGTTGGCATCCCAGCTCACGGCGACGTCCCAGTTGAAGAAATCATCCGACACGGAGATCGAATCGGGGTTCACGGTGCCGTCGGGAAAGGCCGACCGGACCTGCAGGTCCTTATCGTCGTCCGTCCAGCGTCCGCCGACGGTCAGCGACCAGGCGTCATTGAGCTCATACTGCGCCTGCCCGAACAGCGCCCACGACGTGGTCTGCTGGCTGACGATGGCGGATTCCGGCGGGAAGTGGAAACTCCGGTTCAGCAGGTCGAAATCCTCGTCGAAATAGTAGAAACCGACCTGGTAGAAGAGCCTGTCGGCCTCACCCGACAACCGGAATTCCTGGGTCAACTGCTCCAGGTCGTCGAGGCCGTCACCGGTGGCGACGCCGAACCAAAGCTGCTTGCCCAGTACGCCTTCGTCAGCGGGATCGAAGGAAACCTCGCCGCCGTCCACGTCGGCGCTCTGGAAGTTCTCCAACTTGTCGTAACCCGTGATCGAGGTGAAGCGCATGCCGTTGTCGAAGTCCCATTGCAGGTTCAGTGCGCCGCCGTAGTGGTCGAGGTCGAGCGTCGCGATGTCACCGAAGTCGTGGCTGGCGATCTTTTCGTTGAATTCCGGACGCAGCCCGGAGGTGCCCACGGCGATCGCATTGGCATAGAACACATTCGGGTCACTGCCGTCCTGGTTGAAACCGTGCAGCTTAAGGTGGCCGGAGAACGAATCCGACGGCTCCCAGAGGAACTGCAGCCGCCAGGCGAACTCGTCGAAAGCGCCAAAATCGTCGCCCGGACCGTTGTAGGTGTTGTCGATCCACTTGCCGCGCTCCTGGTACTTCAGCGACGCGCGCATCAGGAAGGTGTCGGACAGGGCGAAATTGCTGGCCCCCTCGACGATGAATGTTTCACGCGAGCCGTAGGACGCTATGAAGTAGCCGTTGCGCTCCTCGCCCGGCCTGACCGAATCGATCTTGATCGCGCCGGCGTTCGTGTTGCGGCCGAACAGCGAACCCTGCGGCCCTTTCAGCACCTCGATGCGCTGAATGTCGAAAATGGGCAGGCTGCGCAGCGTGTTGTTTTCGAGCGCGATCTCGTCGAAGATCATGGCCACCGGCTGGTTGGCGTTGACGTCGAAATCGATGTTGCCGAGCCCGCGCAGGTAGAAGCGCGGCTGCGTGCGGCCGTTGGAAGTCTCGATGTTCAGGCCGGGCACCCGCGCGGCGAGGGCCCGGATATCCTGGGCGCCGCCGAGGTAGTCCCTGACCAATTCACCGGTAATCGCCGATACAGCAGCCGGCACTTCGGAAAGCGTCTGTTCACGTTTCTGGGCAGTGACCAGGATTTCCTCCAGGACAAGCTCCTCGGACATCGCGGCCGGGGCAACGAAAACTCCGGCCAGCGCAAGAACGGAAAGTCGGTGCAAATCGTGTTTCCTGTGCATGGTTGTTCTCCGGGGGGTTTGTGAGATTATAGCCCCGGATCACCCGGAACGCACAGGCCGTTCGAATCATTTTTGCACCGGCGACGAGGGTCGGGCGGGACTGCGGCAATTTGTTTTCCCGCCGGCCTGGGCTATCCTGCGGCGATGCACCCGTACTCGGCCACCAGCCTGCTGCGCCACAGCTTCTCCGGGCACCGTTCCTGGCGGCCGGCCTGGCGCAGCCCCGAACCGAAAGACCATTACGCGGTTGTTGTCATCGGCGCCGGTGGCCACGGTCTGGCGACGGCCTGCTATCTGGCCCGCAAGCACGGAATCCGCGACGTCGCCGTGCTTGAAAAAGGCTGGCTCGGCGGCGGCAACACCGG
>CALKKN010000236.1 GCA_937995275.1 uncultured Lysobacterales bacterium
GCCAATGCCGGTCTTGACGAGCGCCGCGGCGCGCCAGCCGGGGGCCGGGTCGAGGGCGAAGTCGGCGATGGCCAGGTTGATCTGGTGGCCGAGGCTCCACAGGCCGATCAGCCAGCCGGGGATACTGGCGATAACGAAGTAATTCCACAGACGCTGCACGTTGTTGGCGTCGCGGATGTGCGGCGGCGCCCGGGTGACCATGTGCGACGACCAGACGAACCGCCGGAACAGGATGCCGAAGTTGTCGAAGACCGCCCTGATCATCCTTCCTTCTCGATCTGTTCCAGGTTGAGGCGTAACGCAATGCCGTAGTCCTGCTTGGCCGGACAAACGAACGAACACAGGGCGAGGTCTTCCTCGTCCAGTTCCAGGCAGCCCAGCGCCTGTGCCCGCTCGGTGTCCTTGACCAACAGGGCGCGCAGCAGCGGCGAGGGCAGGATGTCGAGCGGCATGACCCGGTCGAACACACGCATCGGCAGCATGCCGGAAAAGCGGCCGTTCTGGGTGGTGCTGAAGGCCTGGCGCTTGCGATGGGCCGTTCGGCGGGCAAATGTCGGCGCCGTCGTAAACCGGCGCGGGAACAGGCCGGTCCAGCCGAACAGGAAGGAGCGCCCGCCCTCGCGCAAGACCGATACCTGGTCGTGATAACGGCCCAGGTAGGCCAGCGTGCCGGTGGCCGCGCGGCCACCCAGCACCGAACCCGAGATGACGCGGCATGCATCTGTCTCGCAGACGCCGTCGCGAAGAACCTCCCCCAGTGAGGCGCCGAGCCGGGTGGTGACCAGGCGTGGCTCGCTGATGGAGGCACCGCACAAAGACACGACGCGCCCAGTGTCGATCACGCCCTTGTGGAACAACCTGCCCAGCGCCGTCACGTCCTGGAACCCGATGTGCCAGTTGGTCCGGCCGGGCCCGACCGGCTCCAGGAAGTGCATGTGCGTACCGGGCAGGCCGGCCGGGTGGGGCCCGACGAAGGTGACCTGATGCACGCGATCGATCCCCGGCAAGGTGATCGCCCAGTTCGGCGCCGTACACAGCCAGACCGCGCCTTCGGTCAGGCGGGCCAGGAGGTCGAGGCCGAGCGCGAAGTGCTCGATATCACGCGCCACCACGACGGCCGGGTCGGGCGCCAGCGGCCGCGTGTCCATGGCGGTCACAAAAATCGCCCGCGGCTTGCCGCCGGATGGCGGCACGCGGCTGAAGGGACGGGTTCGAAACGCGGTCCACAGGCCCGAACGCAGCATTCGCTCCGCTACCTGGTCGCGGTCCAGATTTTCGATCTGTCTGGCGGTCAACGGCTCGAACTGCACGTCCTGCGCGCCCGAGTCCTGCAGGCTTACGGCGACGCTCTCCAGCACTCTGCGCGCACCGCGGTTAATCGCGGTCACGACGCCGCGGCCCGGCGAAGGGTAGCAGACCTCGGGGTCGTGCTTGTCCTGCCACAGCGGCTGACCCAGCCCGACGGCGTCGCCCGCTTCGACCAGCAGCCGCGGGCGCAGACCGACATAATCCACGCCGCACAGGGCCACGTGTCTGACGGGCGCCCCCGGATAGACGACCTGTTCGGGCTCGCCCTCGACGGGAACGTCGAATCCCTTGCGAATGCGGATCGTGCGGCTCATCGCGGCCCGGTTCACTCAGGCAGCGGCCGGTGCACGTCGTGACACGCTGAACAAGGGAGGACGTGAATGTTCATGCTGGCGGCTTCGAACTGCGGATGCTCTGTATTCATCCTGCGGTGACAGCGGAAACAGGTGGCTGCCTGCTCCTCGCGGTCCCTGATCGGATCGCGCTCGGCGTGCACGGTGTGGCAGGTCGAGCAGTTGATGTTCCTCCGGTCGTGCGGGCTGCCGAAAAAGCCGATCGTCTGGCGCACTTCCCCGACAACGCCATGGCATTGCATGCAGGCGGCCAGTTGTTCCTCGCGCGGGGCCTTGCCCTCACCGCGGCCGAAGTCCGTCAGCGGCGGAAAACCCCGGCCCCCGTGTGCGCGGGAGACGTGGATACTGCCGGGCCCGTGGCAGGACTCGCAGTAGTGGTGCGCAGCGGGTGCACCGGGGTTTTTCAGGTTGAAGTGCGGGCCGGACTGCACCGCCCGCATCCCGCCGCCGCTATGGCAGCGCAGGCAGGTGTCGGCGCCTTCCTCGCTGTATGCGGGAACGCGTTTCTGGCGGGCCGGGTCGACCGTCTCCTGAGCGGTGGCGGTCATTGTAATGAGCGATACGGCCAAGTACAGCAGCAGCGGATTTCTGGAAGTCACGGAGAGTCCCCGAAGCCAAGACCGCGAATCCCACTATCGTACGCCCGCGCCCTCCGGCCTTGAACCGCGACGCCTGATCAGGATCAAGGCAGCGGAAGCTGGGGCACCGGAATCTGGCACCCTGTTGACCTTGGTCAGGTGCGGTGAAAGAACCTTTGGAGGAGCGGCTTTACCCGCGATAGGGGTGGCGGTATACGGATGCCGCCAAATTGTACGATCGGCTGTAGGAGCGGCTTTAGCCGCGATCGGGTGGCTGGGACGCCCAGATTTTCGCGGCTAAAGCCGCTCCTACAACAGCTCCCACAAGAAATCAGGCTGCGAGGTCGGCCAGCAGGTGGCGCACCCGGTCTTCGACCTCGTCGCGGGTTGCGCGGAAGGCAGATATGACTTCGTCTTCGCTGCCGGTTGCCTTGGCCGGATCCGTCAGCGGCCAGTGAATTTTCCGCACCGATGCCGGTAAAGCCGGGCACATCTCGTCGGCATGCCCGCAAACGGTGACGACCACTTCGGCCCGCTGCAGCTTTTCATCGTCCACGATGGTCGACTCCTGGCCTGAGATGTCGACCCCCTTCTCCGCCATGGCGGCGATCGCCCGCGGGTTTTTGCCGTGCGCCTCGATGCCGGCGGATTCCACGTTGTGTTCGGCGCCGCCGAACAGCCGGGCCCAGCCCTCGGCCATCTGGGAGCGGCAGGAATTGCCGGTGCAGAGAAAAAGGATGTTCATGTCCAGGTCCCGATCTGTTCGCCGCAGCAGGTTAAGGCCTGCATGTTACGAAATAACGACAGGCCAGATTTATATTGACACGGCGAAAACCCTATGTTTTTATCGGGCGCATGTACGCGCACCGCACAACCAGGGCGAAAACAGCCAGCCGGGCCATCGGCGGGGTTTCCGCGCGCGGCGCCGGCCTGACCCGCGATCTCCTCCTGCTGGGTTCCCTTCTGGCTCTTCTTCTGAGAATGGGAGCGGGTGCGGGTTAGGCGAGACAACACTAATCCCGAAAGAACCCGCAACTGAAAGTGCGGGTTTTTTTTTGAGGCGAGGGACGACGGACCTGAACAACGGGCTGAAACGATGAAAAGCGACGAAATCAAGAAGGGACCAGACCGCGCTGCCGCCCGCGCCATGCTGCGCGCCACCGGCCTTGGCGACAAGGAAATCTACCGGCCGCTGATCGCGGTGGTCAACACCTGGTCGGACGTCACGCCCTGCAACATGCACCTGCGGGACCTGGCCGAGCCGCTGAAGGAAGGCATCCGCGCGGCCGGCGGCACGCCGCTGGAATTCGGCAGCATTGTCGTTACCGACGGCATCTCGATGGGCTCCGAAGGCATGCGCTGCTCGCTGATGTCGCGCGAACTGGTCGCCGACTCCGTCGAACTGGTCACCCGCGGCCACTGCCTGGACGGCGTCGTGGTGCTGGTCGGCTGCGACAAGACCATACCGGCCGGGGCGATGGCGCTGGCGCGGATGAACCTGCCCGGGCTGGTCGTCTATGGCGGCTCCATCATGCCGGGGAACCACAACGGTATTCCGATCACCATCCAGGACGTCTTCGAGGCGGTCGGCGCCCACGCCGCGGACAAGATCGACGACGCCGAGCTGCACGCGATCGAGAGCGAGGCCTGCCCCGGCGCCGGCGCCTGCGGCGGCCAGTTCACGGCCAACACCATGGCCATGGCGCTGACCGCGCTGGGCCTCTCCCCGATGGGGGTCAACGACATCCCCGCCGTGCATCCGGACAAGAACGAGGCCCTGCGGGCCTGCGGCCAACTGGTGATGGACGCGGTCAACCAGGAGCGCAGGCCCCGCGAGATCGTCACGGCCGCGGCTCTGCGCAACGCCGCCGCCGTGGTCACGGCCACCGCCGGCTCCACCAATGCCGTGCTGCACCTGCTGGCGATCGCCCGCGAAGCCGGCGTCGAATTCGAAATCGACGAGTTCGATGCGATCTCGCGCAACACGCCCATCATCGGCGACCTGAAACCCGCCGGCCGCTTCATGGCGCCGGACCTGTTCGAGGCCGGCGGCACGCCGCTGGTCATCGAGCGGCTGAAGGGCGCCGGCCTGCTGACCGACTCCCCCACGATTACTGGCCGCAGCCTGTTCGAGGAGACCGCGGGTGCCGGTGAGCGCCCCGGCCAGGAAGTGGTGGTCGATTTCGACCGGCCGCTGAAACCGCGCGGCGGCTTCGGCATCCTGTACGGCAACCTGGCGCCCGAAGGCTGCGTCGCCAAGCTGGCCGGACACGGCGAATTCAAATTCACCGGCCCGGCGCGCGTGTTCGAAAGCGAGGAAGACTGCTTCCGCGCCGTGCAGAACCGCGAGATCGAAGCCGGCCAGGTGATCGTCATCCGCAACGAAGGCCCGCGCGGCGGCCCGGGCATGCGCGAAATGCTGGCCGTCACCGCCGCCCTGGTCGGCCAAGGCCTGGACGACTCGGTCGCCCTGATGACCGACGGCCGCTTCAGCGGCGCGACGTACGGCTTCATGGTGGGCCACGTGGCGCCCGAGGCTGCCCGTGGCGGCCCCATCGGCCTGCTGCGCGACGGCGACACGATCACTATCGACGTCGATGCCCGCCGCGTCGAGACGGACGCCGACCTGGAGTCGCGCCGCGCCGACTGGCAACCCCGGCCGCACGCCTTTTCATCGGGCGCGCTGGCCAAGTATGCATTCATGGTGTCGTCCGCCTCGCAGGGCGCCGTCACCTCGTTCCCCGACCTGGACGCCCAGGGCGCTGACCAACCCCGGCCCGAGTAAAAACCGACAGGAGAGTCCCATGTCCGACTACGTCTACATCTTCGACACCACGCTGCGCGACGGCGAGCAGTCGCCGGGCTGCTCGATGAACCAGCGCGAAAAGCTCCAGGTCGCGCGAATGCTCGAGGAACTTGGCGTCGACGTGATCGAGGCGGGCTTCCCGGCGGCCAGCGAGGGTGACTTCGAATCGGTCAAGGCGGTCGGCGACCTGGGCCTCGAGGCCACGATCTGTGGCCTGTCGCGCACCCGCCGCGGCGACATCGAAGCCGTGGCCCGGTCGCTCGACACCGCACAGAACAAGCGCCTGCATATCTTCATCGCCACCAGCCCGATCCACCGGGAATACAAGCTGAAGATGAGCAAGCAGCAGATCATCGACGAGATGTGCGGCGCCATGGAGTTCGGCAAGCAGTGGTTCGACGACATCGAGGTGACCGCCGAGGACGCCGGGCGCACCGAGATCGACTACCTGACCGAGTATTTCCAGGCGGCGATCGACGCCGGCGCCACCGTACTGAACGTGCCGGACACCGTGGGCTACGTGACGCCCAGCGAGAGCCGCAAGCTCTACCGGCACCTGTCCGACCACCTGAAGCATGACGGCAGCGTGATCCTGAGCTGTCACAACCACAACGACCTGGGCCTGGCCGTGGCCAACGCGCTGGGCGCCATCGAGGGCGGCGCGCGGCAGGTCGAGTGCACGGTCAACGGGATTGGCGAGCGCGCCGGCAACTGCTCGCTGGAGGAAGTCGTCATGGCGCTGCGCACCCGGCACGACCGCTACGACCTGCGCACCGGCATCGACACGACCAAGCTGTACCCGGCCAGCCGCGTGGTAACCGCGGTGACGGGTTCCCGCGTGCAGCCCAACAAGGCCATCGTCGGGCGCAACGCGTTCGCGCACGAGGCCGGCATCCACCAGGACGGGGTGCTGAAGCATGCGGAGACCTACGAGATCATGCGGCCACTGGACGTGGGCGTGCCCGAGAACAGCCTGGTGCTGGGCAAGCACAGCGGTCGCCACGCATTCAGCAACCGGCTGGAACAGCTGGGCTTCGCGGTCGAACGGGAGAAAATGGAAGAGCTGTTCGTGCAGTTCAAGGCGCTGGCCGACCGCAAGAAGAGCGTGTACGACGAGGACATCGAGGCGCTGGTGCTCGGCACCGAGCAGAGTGGCCCCTGGCACCTCGACGCGATCTCCATCCACACCGAAATCGAGGACACTGACCAGTCGGCCGAGGCCAGCCTGAAGCTGCGCTTCAACGGCCAGGCCCCGCGAATTTTCTCCGGCAGGGGCGACGGACCGGTCAACGCCATCGTCAACGCGATCAAGAGCGTTCTGGACGAGGAACTGCACATGGAGGAGTTCCAGGTCAGCGCGGTGTCCGGCGGCAGCGATGCCCAGGGGCGCTGCACGGTGCGCGCCACCATCGGTGCCAGCCGCTACCAGGGCACCGGCCTTTCCACCGACATCGTCGAGGCCTCGGCCAAGGCCATGGTCAGCATCATGAACCGCCACCATCAGCACCAGGGCCGCGACGTCAACGCGCCCCGCGTGGCGGCGGCGGTCTGAAGTGGCCTGAACCGCTCCCGGAGCACGCCGAATGCCGCAACCCTCGACCCTGTTCGAAAAGATCTGGCAGCGCCACCTGGTGCAGGAGGAGACGGCCGACACGCCGGCCATCCTCTACATCGACCTGCAGCTGCTGCACGAAGTGACCTCGCCGCAGGCCTTCGACGAACTCGGCCGGCGCGGGTTGAAGGTGCGGCGCCCGGCCCGCTGCCTGGCCACCATCGACCACTCCACACCGACCACGCCGCCGGACGCGTCGGGCACGCGGCACTACGCGACCGAACAGGCGAAAGCCCAGGTCGACCTGCTGCACGTGAACTGCGCCCGGCACGGCATTGAACTGCACAGCTGGGACAGCCCCAACCGCGGCATCGTCCACGTGATGGGCCCCGAAATGGGCGCCACGCAACCGGGCATGACAATCGTCTGCGGCGACAGCCACACCGCCACGCACGGCGCGTTCGGCGCCCTGGCATTCGGCATCGGCACCACCGAGGTTGGGCACGTCCTCGCAACGCAATGCCTGCTGCAGCACAAACCCAATACGCTGGGCATCCACATCGAGGGCGAACTAGGGCCGGGGGTCACCGCCAAGGACGTCATCCTGCACGTGATCGGCGCCATCGGCGTCGGCGGCGGCACCGGCTCGGTGATCGAGTATTTCGGCTCGACGATCCGCGCGCTGGACATGGAAAGCCGCATGACAGTCTGCAACATGTCGATCGAGTGCGGCGCCCGCGCCGGCCTGGTCGCTCCTGACGAGACCACCTTCAATTACCTGGAGGGCCGCCCGCTGGCCCCCGGGGGCGAGGACTGGGAGCGCGCGGTCGCCGACTGGCGGACTCTGAAGACGGATCCCGGTGCGAGCTTCGACCGGCTGGTCGAGATCGACGCGGCGGAGATCCGGCCCAGCATCACCTGGGGCATCAACCCGGGCATGGTGATCCCCGTCGACGGCCTGGTGCCGGACCGTGACGACAACGCCGCGCGCGACGCGCTGGAATACATGCAGCTGCATGGCGGCGCCCCGCTGGCCGGTGAGACGGTCGACGTGGTCTTCATCGGCAGTTGCACGAATTCGCGCCTGAGCGACCTGCGGACGGCCGCTTCGCTGCTGGAGGGCCGCAAGGTAGCGGCCGGCACGCGCGTGCTGGTGGTGCCCGGCTCGGAGGCCACGCGGCGGGCCGCCGAAGCCGAGGGCCTGGACCGGATTTTCACCGCCGCCGGCGCTGAGTGGCGGGAACCGGGCTGCTCGATGTGCCGGGGCATGAACGGGGACACCGCCAGCCCCGGCGACCTGGTCGTCAGCACCAGCAACCGCAACTTCAAAGGCCGCCAGGGCCGCGATGTCCGCACCGTGCTGGCCAGCCCGCTGACCGCCGCGGCCAGCGCCGTCACCGGGCGGGTCACCGATCCACGGGAATTCCTGGAGAAACAGCCATGAGCGGTTCCGCCGTCAGCGAACCTGAAACCGGCAGCAACATCATTGAATCGCGC
>CALKKN010000237.1 GCA_937995275.1 uncultured Lysobacterales bacterium
CGCTCCCACACACAAGAAAGAGCGCCGCCCGGGCGGGCGGCGCTGATCAATCGCCAAGTCCCCGCCCCTAGCGGTCGTGGAAGTCCGTCGCGAACTTGGACAGGGTTTCGATCGACTTGCCGCCGTGGCAGCGCTGGCAGACGAAATCCAGGGTGACGGCGGCCTTGCCGTTGTCGTCCAGCTTCACCATGGTGCCGTCCTCGGTGAACATGCTGACGCCCACACGGGTATCGACGGTGAAGATGTGGGTGCGCCGGTCGCCCTCGTGCGGGCCGAGCGGCTGGGCGGAAAGGGTCGCCCACGGCATGTGGCAGTCCTCGCACTCGATGCCGGCTTCGCCCTTGAAGGTGGTTGCGTAATCGGCGGCCAACTCGCTGTGGCAATCCTCGCATTGCTGCTTGATGCCGTAATCGGCTGATTTGTGCGGGTTGTGGCAGCTGATGCAAGCCAGTTCGGCGTGTGGCCCGGCCTTGAATTCGCTGTACTGGCCCTCCGACCGGACGAATCCGTCGACCGCTTCGATGCCGTCGGTGTCGGGGTGCTTGTGGCAGGTACCGCAGGCCTCCGCCCGGTGGTCGATAGCCATGGTGTTGCCCGGGCCGTGACAGACCTCGCATTCCACGCCGGGGAACTCGAACGCGCCCTCGATGCCGGGCAGGCCGGGCATGCTGCCGTTTGCGCGGTAACCGGTGGTGTGGCACCGGCCGCAGTCATAGGATTTTTCCTCGCCCGGGTGGAAGTCCGACCATTCGCCGGTCAGGAGATTCCACTGGTTCATGCCGTCGACCGGGTTGCCCTCGGGGTCGACCGTGCTCGTGACGATGTAGCCGTTCTCGTCGAGAAAAATGGCCTTCGTGGCGTAGCCGCCCACAACGTAGCTGATGTCGTCCCAGGTCTTGCCGGCCGGCGGATGCAGGGGACGGTGCTGAGCCTCGGCACCCTCCTGCAGAATGAAGCGGTGTCCGGACTTGCGCCAGTGGGCGAAATTGTCCGCCTCGCTCGGGTCCAGCGGATGGCACTGTGCGCAATACTCGGCGCCAACATAATCCTGTGCGAGCGACGTGCCGGAAATCCCCAGTGTTAACAGAACGATTCCGCATGCCAGCAAACGGCTGGCGATACGGGATTTCAGCATGAAGTTCGACGGCTCATTCATTGCGTGTTCCTCGACTGTGATGCAATTGCTCGATGAGCGGGATCCATCCCCACTCGCATACTATACGCGCCGCGCATGGGCGGGAAATTACATTCATTCTATTTTGTGAACTTTTTTTGACTTTGGTCAACTCACCGCAGCCGGGTGTGACACACGCTATGCTCACAGAATAACCCCGCACGGAGGCGGCGTTCATGTGATGCTGATCGGCTCCGTTCCTTTCGCGGCGGGAACGCTGCTGTAGGGGCATCACGCCGTATTGCACAAATCCCGGCGGGGCCTATACTTGTTAGCTGTACCCATCAAACCCGCCGATAGGAGGCTTCCGATGATGCTTAATTCGACGCGCTCCGCGCTTTCGCCGATCAAGGTATTACTGTTGCTGACCCTCGCCTGCTGCGGCACGGCCTGGGCCTGGGACGACTACGGGGGGGGCTGCGATACCTGCCATGGGGACTTCCGCAGCGGCGTCTACGTGTCCAGCCACGACGGTACAAGCTGGGGAACTGACCTCATGACTGCGCACAACGACTGGGTGGGCGGCAACTGCCAGGCGTGCCATCAGTCCAGCCTGTCGGCCGATGTGCTGCTGAATCAGTCAACCGACGCCACCTTCAGCAAGAGCTGCGTCGGGTGTCACGGCCGGGACGAAGACGTGACGGGCACCTGTGTCGGCGACGACTCGCCAGTGGAATGTGGCAGCGGCGCCGGCTTGCGGCAGACGCACGAAACCATGGTCGGTGCGGGTACCTGTTCCGGCTGCCACTCGGGCGACATGGCTCCGGTGGGAGAGGACTTCAATCCCTACAACTACTCTCTGGAAGCTTCCACGATCGCCGATTCGTGCGATGCCGATGGTTCGGAAAGCCAGTTCGGACCGACGGGCCTGGACAACGACGGCGACGGTCAGCGCGATGCCGACGACGGCGACTGTCAGTTTTCCATCAATGCCGGCATGAATGACGCATGGTTCAACCCGGCGACCAATGGCCAGGGTTTCCTCATTACCGTGTTTGAAGATACCGGTCTGGTGTTCCTGGCCTGGTTCACCTTCGATGTTGAGCGCCCGCCTGAAGACTACGTTGCCATTCTGGGCGAACCGGGGCATCGCTGGGTGACAGCGCAGGGTCCCTTCGAGGGTGACACCGCAACGCTCGATGTCACTGTTACTTCGGGCGGGGTGTTCGACTCTCCGGAGCCCCCGGTCGAGAACACGCCGGACGGCACCATCACGATCACCTGGAGCAGCTGCACCAGCGCGACACTGACGTACGACATTCCGTCCGCGGGTCAGGGTGAAATTCCACTGCAGCGCATCGTGAACGACAACGTCGCCTTGTGCCAAGCCCTGTAGCAGACGGCAGCAGCCCGCCGAGCCCTGTCGGCGGGCTGCAATGCCCGGGCACCTGTTGGTAAGAAATCCAGCTAACCAAATTCGTTAGCTTCTCATCGTGCTCTAACGGGTCCCGTTCAGCTCCCCTTGATCCCGGTCAGCTGTCCTTCCGCGCTGCTGGCCGGCCCCGAAGCGATTACAATGGTCGGCTGGACCCGACCGGACCACGCCATGAGAAAACCGGAACTGCTGTCGCCCGCGGGCACCCTCAGGAACATGCGCTACGCGTTCGCGTATGGCGCCGACGCCGTCTACGCCGGCCAGCCGCGCTACAGCCTGCGGGTACGCAACAACGAGTTCAGCAAGGAAGCCGTGCTGGCGCAGGGCATCGAGGAGGCCCATGCCCTGGGCAAGCGGTTCTTCCTGGCCAGCAACGTGGCGCCGCACAACAACAAGGTGAAGACC
>CALKKN010000238.1 GCA_937995275.1 uncultured Lysobacterales bacterium
GCGGCGGCCGCCTCGATGGCGGTTTTCGTCTCCGCCACCCCCAGTTGCGGCACCTCGGCGACCAGCGACCCATCGGCCGGGTTGGTGACGGGAAAGGTAGCGCCATCGGCAGCGGCTACCCAGGCGCCATCGATGTACGCCTGCTCGCGCAGCAGGCCGGGGTTCTTCAGGTTAAGCGTGGTCTTCAAAGTGTCGAGCATGACAGTGACTCCCCTGGCCGAGGCCAGCAAACAGGTCGTGATTGTTACAAGAGTGGTGGTGGAGCAGCCGCCAGTCAATAGCAATCCCGCCGGCCGGTGCCCCAGGTCGTTCGCGGGCCGCAAAGGCGGGTACAATGTTCCGCAAGCCGGGGCAATTTTCCAACGTGACTGCCATGAATGAATCAGCGGATCCGCTCACCGAATCGAAGTGCAAACTGGACTTTGCGACCTTGCGTAACCAGGTAGTCGGCGCCGACGCTACGGTGACCACACCGTTTGGCGACCGCCTGATGGTGTATGCCGACTACACGGCCTCCGGCCGCTGCCTGGGCCTGGTCGAACGCTACCTCCACAACCTCCAGCGGATTTATGCCAACACGCATACCGAGGACGATATCAGCGGCCGCTCGATGACCCACCTGCTGGAGCAGGCCGAGGAGGCGATCAAGAAATCGGTCAACGCCGGTCCGGAAGGCCGCATCGTCTGCGTCGGCACCGGCGCCACCGGGGCCATCGACAAGCTGCAGCAGATTATCGGCGTGGCGCTGCCACCCGCCACCCGCCAGAAGCTAACCGTTATGCTGACGGACCTGCTGGGCGAAGAGGCCGACGCGCGATTCGCCGACTACCTGCGGCAACGCCAGCCGGTGGTCTTCGTCGGTCCCTACGAGCATCACTCCAACGAAATTTCCTGGCGCGAGAGCCTGGCTACCGTGGTCGAGGTCAATCTGGATGCGCAGGGCGGCATCGACCTCGGGCACCTCGAAGCCCTGCTCCAGGAGCCCGCCTACCAGGGCCGCATGCGAATCGGCTCGTTTTCGGCAGCCTCCAACGTGACCGGCATGCGCACGCCGGTGCATGAAATCGCGGCATTGCTGCATCGCCACGGAGCGCTCGCCTGTTTCGACTACGCCGCCTGTGCACCCTACGTGGAAATCGACATGAACCCGCCGCCGGGCAAATACGCCGGCGACGCGTCGCTGGACGCGGTGTTCGTCTCGCCCCACAAGTTTCTCGGCGGCCCGGGGTCCAGCGGTGTACTGGTGTTCAACCGGCGCATCTACCACAGCGAACTGCCGCCCAGCGTCAGCGCCGGCGGTACGGTCGACTACGTCGGTCCGGACAGCCAGGATTTTATCGTCGATATCGAGGAGCGGGAAAAAGCCGGGACTCCCGGCGTGCTGCAGATTCTGAAGGCGGGACTGGCGTTCCAGGTCAAGGACCACATCGGCGTCCCGGCCATCGAACAGCGCGAGCGCGAGCTCCTGCACCGCACCTTCGAGCGCTGGCGGTCCAATCCCCGCATCGAGATTCTCGGCAACCCCGACCCGGAGCGGCGCATCAGCATCGTGTCGTTCAACCTCAAGGACCCGCGCGGCAAGTACCTGCACCCCAAGTTCGTGACGACGCTGCTGAACGACCTGTTCGGCATCCAGTCACGCGCCGGCTGCTCCTGCGCGGGGCCGTACGGGCATCGCCTGCTGGACATCGATCACGACACTTCCGAGCAGTACCGCAACTGGATCCGCAAGGGCTTCTGCGGCATCAAGCCCGGCTGGTGCCGCATCAGCCTGCATTACGTGATGGACGATATCGAGGCGGATTACATTCTGGACGCGATCGATTTTGTCGCCGAGCACGGCTATCGGTTCCTGACGCTGTACAACTTCGACGTGCACACCGGCGCCTGGCTGCACAAGTCGGACTGCACCTGCCTGGAGGGCTTCTCGCTGGACGCCGCCCTGCAATGCCAGGGTTACCAATCGCGGACCCTCAGCGCGGAGGAGCGCCGGCATCTCTACGGCGCGTTCATCGCCGAGGCCGCGCGCCTGGCCGAAGAACTGGCCGCCGGGCAGGCCCCGCCGGAACACCATCTGGATGCCGGGCTGGAGGAACTGAAGTTCTTCACGGTACCCGAACCCAGCGTCAGCGGCTGACGCCGCCGGCCGCGACCCCCGACACTGCAAAGCGCAGGAGTACGCCATGCACCGCAGCCAGCTCGCCGGCTTCATCATCGATTGTCAGACCACGGACCTGGACACCGCCGCCGCGTTCTGGAGCGCCGCGCTCGGTCTTCCCGAGCACCGCCATGCCGACCCGGCGGAGGCCAGCTACGTGGAACTGGAAACCCGACCCGGTGACCTTCACATCGAGGTCCAGCAGGTGGATCACCCGAGCCGCGTACACCTCGACATCGAGACCGACGACATCGAGGCCGAGGTGCGGCGACTGGAGGCTCTCGGCGCCCGGCGCATCGCCGCTGTGCGGCGTTGGGTGGTCATGGAAGCGCCCACCGGGCAGCGTTTTTGCGTGGTCAGGGCCGCGCGGGCCAACTTTGTGGAGCAGGCCAATACCTGGGACTGATGCCCGCCCGATGCTGCAGCTGCGCGGCATCTCCAAGTCGTTCCATGACGGCGAAAGCGATCTGCAGGTCCTGCGCGATGTCGACCTGAGTATGGCAGCCGGTAGCAGCATCGCGCTGCTCGGCGCCAGCGGCAGCGGCAAGAGCACCCTGTTGCAGATCGCCGCGGGCCTGGAGACGCCGGACCAGGGCGAGGTAAAGGTGCTGGGACACCCGCTGCGCTCGCTCGGTGAGCGGCGGCTGGCGCTGCTCCGCCGGCAGCACCTGGGCTTCGTGTTCCAGCAGTTCAACCTGCTGCCGGGCCTGAAGGTGATCGACAACGTCCTGTTCCAGCGCCGGCTCAACCGGCTCCCCGACGACGACGACTGGACCGCGGAACTGTATGCCGTGCTCGAACTGGAACCGCTGCTGGACCGACCGGTGGAGGTTCTGTCCGGAGGTCAGCAGCAGCGCGTCGCCATCGCCCGCGCGCTGGCGCACCGCCCGGAGCTGGTGTTCGCCGACGAGCCCACCGGCAACCTGCACGACACCCTGAGCCTCCAGATCATGGAGTTGCTGGCGCGCCTGGTCGACGAATCCGGCTGCAGCTTGCTGCTGGTCACCCACAGCCGCCGGATGGCGGCCTTCGCCCGGCGGCGTCTGCTGCTGGAGGCCGGAGCGTTGCATGCGCAGGACTGAAAGGCCGGCATGCTGATGTTGCTGCGGACCCTGCTCAGCCATTACCGGCGGCACCCGGTGCAGGCCGTGTTCCTGGTCACGGGGATCGTCGTCGCCAACGTCCTGCTGGTCGGGACCCTGCTGATCAACGCCCAGGCGCGCGCCAGCTACGATCGCGGCGAGACCCTGCTGCGTGCCGGCCCCGTGGGGCAGGTGCGCCACCGCGACCCGGGCCGTACTTTCGACGAGCGGGTTTACCTGCAACTGCGCCGGCAGGGTTTCGACATGCTGGCGCCGGTACTGCGCCGGGTGGTACGTACCGCCGGCGGCGAGCCGCTGGAGCTGGTCGGCATCGACCTGTTCGCGATACCGCGCGCGGGCCGGGCCGCGCAGAGCGAGTCGCGCACCGGCGAGAGGGGAAACGACCCCGGCTTCGTGGATTTCGCCTTCCCGCCCTTCCAGTTGTGGGCGGCGCCTGCCCGTCTCCAGCAGCTCGGCCTGGCCGCGGGCAGCCGGCCGCAGTTGGCCTCGGGCGAGCGGCTTCCACCGCTGGTGCCCGTTGCCGGCCAGGAACTGGGCCATCGCCTGCTGATCGACATCGGTGCGCTGCAGACGATTACCGGGAGTGCCGGCGAACTGTCGTCGATGCTGGTATTCGCAGCACCGCCGCAGCGCCTGGCGCAACTCCGCGACGCGCTGCCCGTGGGACTGGCGTTCCATGCAACCGAGGAAGCACCCGACCCCGCCGAGCTGACCCGCAGCTTTCACCTGAACCTGGCCGCGATGGGCCTGCTCACCTTCGTGGTTGGCGTGTTCCTGACCTACAATGCGCTCGCCTTCAGCTACACCGACCGCCGCGAACTGATCCGCAAATTGCGGCTGAGCGGCGCTACGCGGCGGGAACTGACCGGCGCCCTGCTGGCCGAACTCGCCCTGTTCCTGCTGGCCGGCGCCCTGCTCGGGTGGTGGCTCGGAGGCCAACTGGCCGCATGGCTGCTGCCGGGCGTGGGCCGCACGCTGGCCCAGCTCTATGGCGTCTATATCGCCTACCCGGACGGGCTGGTCGGCTCGGGTTTCCTGTTGCCCCTCTTGATGACCGGCATAGCGGCCACCCTGTGCGTGCTGTTTCCGCTGCGCGAAGCGCTGAACACCCCGTTGCTGGAGCGCTGGCAAGCCGGTTGGCAACTGCAGACCGCTGCCCGGCGGGACCGCGTGTTGTTGGGGGCCGGCCTCCTGTTGCTGCTGTGCGCCGCGGCCATCGGTTTCTCCGCGCGATCGTTATGGGCTGCTCTGGCCGGCATGGCCTGCCTGCTGATCGGGGCCGTGCTGTGCCTGCCC
>CALKKN010000239.1 GCA_937995275.1 uncultured Lysobacterales bacterium
GCCTGCTCGAGGTCCAGGATGTTGACCAGCATACGCTGATGATCGTCGGGGATTTTTTTGGCGCCTTCCTTGACGAGGGTGCGCAGCTCCTCGCGATTGAGGTGTTCCATCAGTTCCACGTTGGTCTGCACCCGGAACGGCCTCAGCACCAGGTTGGCCAGGCCGTTGATCAGCCAGACGACCGGGTAGAGGAGCTTCAGCAGCACGTACAGGACGAAGGACGCCGGGAAGGCAATCCGTTCCGGGTGCACGGCCGCGACCGTCTTTGGGGCGACTTCCGAGAAAATCAGGATAACCACCGTCAGGGCCAGGGATGCGATCCACACGCCGTTGGAGCCGAACAGCCGGATGCCGATAATGGTAGCGATCGAGGCCGCCAGGATGTTGACGAGGTTGTTGCCCAGCAGGATCAGGCCGATGAGCCGGTCGGGCTTGCGCAGCAGGACCTGAACCAGTTTGGCGCCCCGGTGACCCTGGTTGGCGAGATGCCGCAACCGGTACTTGTTGATGGCCATCAGGCCCGTTTCCGAGCTGGAGAAAAATCCGGACAGCAGGAGCAGGATGACGAGGGCGAAGTACAGGCTGCCTAGGGGGACCTGCTCCATGCCTCAGGATTGCCAACTGCGGCCCAGCAGGGTCTCCAGCACGAACTTGCTGCCGAAGTACGACAGCAGCAGCAGCACGACGCCGGCCAGCGTCAGCCGGACCGCGACGCTGCCGCGCCACCCGTAGCGCCAGCGGCCCCAGAGGAGAATGCCGAAGGCGAGCCAGGCCAGGATGGACAGGATGGTCTTGTGCACCAGGTGCTGGGCGAAGATGTCATTGATGAACATCATGCCGGAGCCCAGCGAGACGGTCAGCAGGATGAACCCCGCGGCGATCAGTTTGAACAGCAGGTCTTCCAGCACTTCCAGCGGCGGCAGGCTGCGCAGCAGGGGGCTCAGGTGATGACGCCTCAGGAAATGGTCGATGATGAAGACGAACAGTGCATAAACCCCGGCGATGCTGAACAGCCCGAAAGCCAGCACCGAGCTGACCATGTGCACGGCGGTTCCCGCCGAGGCCTCCTTCAGCGGGATGGCATGCGCGGGCAGAATCCATTCCAGCAGCAGCACGCCGGCCGCGATCGGCAGCGCGACCAGCCCGGCGGCGTACAGTTGGCGCCGGGTCATGGCCGACGAGACCAGCAGCAGGATGATCACCAGCGCGCACAGGGACATCAGATGCGGCAGGCTCACGTCCGGCGTCTCCTGGCCGAACCAGTGGTTGAACTGCACGCCGGCGTGGAAGATCAGCCCCGCTACGGCCAGCGCGAACGAAACGCTGCGCCAGCCGCTCGACCGCTTGCGGATGGAGGCATACAGCGCGCCGGCCGCCAGAAGGTAGAAGACCGCTGCCAGAATCAAGGGGTAATCGTGGGCCATGTCGTTTCGCCAGCCGCTTCGTTCTGAGGCTATAATACCCGACTCACAAGTGGCTGGTTACAATACCCGTCAGTCTTCCGCAACGCGACGTGTTTCCGGAGTAATCCATGTTTGAAAACCTGACCGAGCGCCTGTCCCGGACGGTGCAGCAATTGCGCGGCAAGGGCCGCCTGACCGAGGACGGTATCAGGCAGGCGCTGCGCGAGGTGCGCATCGCGCTGCTCGAGGCCGACGTGGCGTTGCCGGTGGTGCAGACCTTTATCGCCGAAGTGCGCGAAAAGGCGGTGGGGCAGGATATTCTGCAGAGCCTCACGCCCGGCCAGGCCCTGGTCAAGCTGGTTCACGACGAACTGGTACAGATCATGGGTGCGCAGAACGAAGCCCTCGACCTGAGGGCCCAGCCGCCGGTGGCTATCCTGATGGCCGGCCTGCAGGGCTCCGGCAAAACCACCACCACGGCCAAGCTCGCGCACCTGCTGATCGAACGCGAGAAGAAGCGTGTGATGGTCGTCAGCTGTGACGTCTACCGGCCGGCCGCCATCGAGCAGCTAAGGACGCTGGCCGGTCAGGTCGGGGCCGTGTTCCAGCCGTCGACGGTGGATCAGCGTCCCGCGGATATTGCCCGCGAGGCGGTCGCGGAGGCGCGCCGGCAGATGTGCGACGTGGTGCTGGTCGACACCGCCGGGCGATTGCACGTGGACGAGGCAATGATGGCCGAGATTCGCGAGGTCCACGCGGCCATCGAACCGCACGAGACCCTGTTCGTGGTCGATTCAATGACCGGCCAGGACGCGGCGAACACCGCCGCGGCGTTCAACGAGGCGCTGCCGCTGACCGGCATCGTGCTGACCAAGACCGACGGCGACGCGCGCGGCGGGGCGGCGCTGTCGGTGCGGCAGATCACCGGCAAGCCGATCAAGTTCCTCGGCGCCGGCGAAAAGACCGACGCGCTGGAGCCCTTCCACCCGGACCGGGTCGCCTCGCGCATCCTGGGCATGGGGGACGTGCTCTCGCTGGTGGAGGAAGTCCACCGCAAGGTCGACCAGCGCCAGGCGGAAAAGCTGGTCACCAAGATCCGCAAGGGGCGCGGCTTCGACCTGGAGGATTTCCGGTCGCAGTTGGAGCAGATGCAGAACATGGGCGGGCTGGGCGGCCTGGTCGACAAGCTGCCCGGCATGGGCCAGCTGCCGGATCAGGTCAAGTCGCAGGTCGACGATCGCCAGACCCGGCAGATGGTCGCCATCATCAACTCCATGACGCCCCATGAACGCCGGTTTCCGGAGGTGATCCGCGGCTCGCGCAAGAAGCGTATCGCCCAGGGGTCCGGCACGCAGATCCAGGCCGTAAACCGGTTGCTCAAGCAGCACGCGCAGATGCAGAAGATGATGAAGAAAATGGGCAAGGGCGGCATGTCGCGGATGATGCGCAAGATGGGTCAGATGCAGGGCCAGATGCCCCCGGGCGGCCGGCGACCGTTCTGAGGCCACCGGTGGGCGGCACCTCGCGCAGGGAGTTTCTGGTGGCCGGGGTGCTGGGCGCCGGCGCGGTCTCACTGGGGCTGCTTGCCTACGCCAGGCTCGCCCGCGAGGGCGGCGCGGCTGCCATCCGCGAGTCGATGGGCCCGCTGCGGACCGCTGCGGACGAGACCACGGGGCTGCCCTTGCTGCGGCTGCCGGAGGGGTTCCGCTACCGCACCTTTTCCTGGGCGGGGACACCCTTGCACGACGGCAACACCACGCCGGCGGCGGCCGACGGTATGGGCGTGGTCCGGCAGGAGGGCCATCTGGTCACGCTGGTGCGCAACCATGAACTGCAGGGCCCCACCGGCCCCATCGGCGATCCCGCGAAAGCCTACGACGTCATGCCCGGGGGTACCACGACGCTGGTCTTCGACACCGGTCGCGAAGCCCTGGTGGATTCCCGGGTCAGCCTCGGCGGCACCCTGTACAACTGCGCCGGCGGCGTCACGCCCTGGGGGACCTGGCTGTCCTGCGAGGAAGCGGTCCTGTCCCCGGCGCTGGCGCATCTCCCCAAGCCGCGGAAGCAACTCTACTGGGACGTGGAGACCGCGCAGCGCGAACACGGATTCGTGTTCGAGGTGCCGGCGACCGGCGTGGCGGAACCCGATCCCCTGGTCGCCATGGGCCAGTTCTACCACGAGGCCGTGGCTTTCGATCGCGCCACCGGGGTCGCGTACATGACCGAGGACAACGGTCCCTATGCCGGGTTTTACCG
>CALKKN010000240.1 GCA_937995275.1 uncultured Lysobacterales bacterium
TGCCCGTAATTGCCGGTCGGATCAAGCATGAAGCTCTTGATCGCGCTCTCATTTTCGAGGTCCAGCACGATCCGCAGCGTGTCGTTACGCGGCCGCCCGTGCCGCACATTGTCAATGACGCCGGCGTGCTCCTCCACGAGCCGCAGGGCAGAATCGAGGTCGGACTGCTTGAGGTCGATGACCACGCGGGGAGGCCCGTCGAGGGTGAACACCTGGTATTCGGCGCGGGTATCGAGGTCGAGGACCGCCCGGGTTTTTTCGGGGTCGGTCCAGACCCGGAACCCATTGATATCGGCCGCCAGGGCGGGGATGGCGCAAAGGGTCAGTAGCCATGCAGTTACGGATCGCAACGCCATCGAGATGGTCAACCTCCAATGTCGATGCGTCAATAATGAATTGAAAATCGTGAAATTGCAAGAGTTCTTGTTGAAAAACCGTTAGATAGAATGCTTAACTAGAAACAGCTTATTCAAGCGATTCGACGACGGCACGCGCCAGGCCCAGCCCCCGGTCGGTCATCCCCCTGCAGTCGATGTGCCGCTCGCCTGCCGTTTCGCCGAATTCCAACACGAAATCCGCCGCCGGCAGGTGGCCGGTCCCGCGATCCGGCCACTCCACCAGCAACACGGTGCGATCGTCGAACAGATCGCGCAGCGCCAAAAACTCGAGTTCCTCGGGATCCTCGATGCGGTACAGATCGAGATGGAGGACCTTCTGCGTGGCCGTCTCGTAAGTCTCCAGTAGGCCGTAACTCGGACTCTTGACGTAACCCACGTAGCCGAGTGCGTGCACGTAGGCGCGCGCGAACGTCGTTTTGCCGGCGCCCAGGTCACCGCGCAGGTAACCGACCAGTGGCGGTTCCGCCGCCGCGGCGAAGCGAGTCGCCAGCCGGGCCACGGCCACCTCGTCCGGGACCATGCAGTGCCAGGCGGGTTCGCCGTTGAGTTCTGCCATTTTGTCCTTCCTACCAGCAGCGAGACCGCCGGGAGCGTTCAGGCCGAGGGGTTGAGCACCGCCGGCAGCCGACGGGTGATGTCCGAGGCCAGCATGCCGCGCTCGCCCAGCTCCGCCGCCGCCAGGTCGCCGGCCCGGGCATGGGCGACCACGCCCGCGGTCGCAGCGGCCCAGCAGTCCAGGCCCTGCGCCAGCAGGGCCCCGATGACGCCGCTCAGCACATCACCCGTGCCCGCCGTCGCCATGCCCGGGTTGCCGAGCGGGCAGATCGCATAGCGGCCGTCCGGATCCGCGACGACGGTGCCGCAGCCCTTGAGCACCACCACCGCCGCGCGCTGCTCGGCCAGGCGTTGGGCGGCGGTCACCCGGTCCTGCTGAACCTCCGCCGCCGAGCAATCCAGCAGGCGGCCGGCTTCGGCCGGATGCGGCGTCAGCACCCAGCGGCCCCGCGGCGTACCGGCCCGGTCGGCCTGGCCCGCCAGCAGATTGAGGCCATCGGCATCGAGCACGACCGGGACCGGCGCATCCATGCAGGCCGCGAAGAGTTCCCGCGACCACTCGGACTGGCCGAGGCCGGTGCCGGCCACCAGGGCATCGGCCTGTTCCAGTAACTCGCTCAGCGGGCCGGGCTGGTCCATGCCCCTGACCATCAGTTCCGGACAGGCCAGGTTGACGAGGGCTGCGTGCTCCGGACGGGTCACGAGGGTCACCTTGCCGGCGCCGCTGCGCAGCGCCGCCTCCCCACACAACCGGATGGCGCCGGTCATGCCCCGGTCGCTGCCTACGCCGATCAGCCAACCGTAGCTGCCCTTGTGTGAGTTCCGCAGTCGGCGCGGTAGACATTGTACGATGACATTTTGATGAATTAAAATTCCGGAATTAGGTTCCGAATCCCTGACGCTGTCGGGGGTCTCGATAGTGGAATACCGAACCAGTCCGGCGTAGTCCGGTCCATCGGCCGTGAACAGCCCCCGCTTGCTGCCGATGAAGGTTACCGTCAAATCCGCGCGCACGGCGGGCTGAAACGCCACGCCCGTGTCGGCATTCAGGCCGGATGGAATGTCCACCGCCACCACCGGCGCCCCCGCCCTGTTGACGGCCTCGATGACCTCGGCGTAAATACCGCCGGGCGCCCGATCGAGCCCCGTGCCGAGCAAGGCGTCGAACACCAGGTCATTGTCGGCCGGTTCCGCAATCGGCCAGGGTGCCGGCCGGCCACCCGCTTCCTGCCACCGATGCGCGGCCGTAGCGGCATCGCCCTGCAGCGAGCCGGGATCCTTCAGAGGGCACACGGTGACCTCCATACCCGCATCGATGGCCAGGCGGGCGACGATGTACCCGTCGCCGCCATTGTTGCCCCCGCCGCAGAACACCAGCCACCTGCGGGCCTCGGGAAAGGCTTCCCGCGCCGCGTCGAAGACGCTGCGCCCGGCACGCTCCATCAACTCCATGCCCGGAATGCCGTGCCCCTGGATGGCGCATTCATCGAGGCGCCGGACCTGCGCGGCGGTATACAATCGGTGGGCCTGCTCGACCATGGTTGAATTATATCCAAGCGCGATGAAGAAAGCCGAAAACCGCGACCCGCCCCGCACAGATACCGCGACTGCACTGTCGGCGGAACGGTTGGCGGCGTTGGCCGGGCAGATCAGATCCTGGGGCGCGGAACTCGGTTTTCAGCAGGTCGGCATCTGCGGCACCCGCCTGGACGAGCACGAGCGGCGCCTCGAAGAATGGCTGCGGGAGGGGCTGCACGGCACCATGGATTACATGGCACGCCATGGCCGGCGCCGCAGCCGCCCGGCGGACCTGGTACCCGGCACCGAGCGCGTCATCGCCGCGCGCATGGACTACCTGCACGGCACGGCCCGCCCCGCCGCGGACCTGCTGGACGACTCCGAACGGGCCCTCGTGTCGCGCTACGCCCTCGGGCGCGACTACCACAAGGTATTGCGGCAACGCCTGCGGCGCCTGGCTCACCGGATCGAGACCGCCGTCGGCCCGTTCGGCTACCGGGTTTTCGTGGACTCGGCGCCCGTGCTGGAAAAGGCGCTGGCGGAGAAGGCCGGATTGGGCTGGATCGGCAAACACAGCAATCTGCTGCATCGCCGCGCCGGGAGCTGGTTTTTCCTCGGCGAGATCTATACCGACCTCCCGCTGCCGGTGGATCGGCCGGCCGATAACCACTGCGGCGACTGCGTGCGTTGCATCGACGCCTGCCCGACCGCCGCCATCGTGGGCCCGTACCGGGTCGATGCCCGCCGTTGCATCTCCTACCTGACCATCGAGCTGAAGGGACCCATCCCCGAGGACCTGCGCCCGCTGATGGGCAATCGCATCTTCGGTTGTGACGATTGCCAACTGGTCTGTCCGTGGAACCGCTTCGCTCGATTCAGCGAAGAGGACGACTTTGCGCCGAGGAACGGGCTGGACGACGCCACCCTGCTGCGGCTGTTCGACTGGAGCGAGGAAGAATTCCTGACCCGCACCGAGGGCAGCGCAATCCGCCGCGCCGGCTACCAGGGATGGCTGCGCAATATCGCCGTCGCGCTGGGCAACGCCCGGCCGCAAACGGCCTCTGACCGGGCGGTCCTGATCGACGCGCTGCAGCGGCGCCGCGGGGATTCCACGGCACTGGTCAGGGAGCATATCGACTGGGCGCTGGAACGCCTCGGGGGCGCGCGCCCCGGGTTCTGGGGGGACGGCCCTCTGTGATATCCTAGCCGGAGTAAACGGCCGGTTCACTGGGGGCCTCGAACGCCCCGGGGCCACTCTTCGAAGGAGCTTTCCATGACGATAATCGAACGCCTGCATGAACTGCGGAATCACGGGGGCGAAGCGCTTACCAGGGGCTTGCCGGACGAGATCATCCTCGATTTTTCCAAACGTGATCCCCGCCTGGGCGAAGCGGTTGACGTGGCTTATTCGGGATTCCTTCAGCTGTGCGAAGAAAGGCCGGAACTGCTGGCCCTGGACGAGCGGAGCCAAATCGCCGAAATCCAGTCGGATTTCATCAATTTCTATGCCGATGACGCAATCAACCCCTACGTCGGACTCGCGGGGCGCGGCCCCTGGCTGATCACGCTCAAGGGCGCCGTGCTCTACGACGCGGGCGGTTACGGCATGCTGGGCCTGGGCCACAATCCGGTGGCCGTTCTGGAGGCCATGGACCAGCCGCACCTGATGGCCAACATCATGACGCCACAGATATCGCAGAAGAAG
>CALKKN010000241.1 GCA_937995275.1 uncultured Lysobacterales bacterium
GACCGCCGACACCGGCGGGAAGCTTCCTCCCCGCTCAGCCGGTCCTGCCTCGCGGCAGGGGACCGATTACCTCACCATCCGCATCCAGCGGCGGATAGGCAATTCCCCGTTCGCGGCAATACTGCGCCAGCGCCGGGTGCACCCACTCGAACCGCAGCCGCTCGCGCACATCGGGGTCGAGTTGGCGACTGCCATACACCCCTGCGGCTTCGCGCTGGCGCATCGCTTCGTAAAGCACGATCGCGCAGGCGACCGAGACGTTCAGCGACTGCGTCATCCCCTTCATCGGTATCATCACGCGACGGTCGGAGAGGGCCAGCGCTTTCTCGCTCACCCCGAACAGCTCGGTGCCGACCAGCAGCGCGGTCGGGACCGTGTAATCGACCTCGCGGTAATCGACGGCGTCCCCGGAAAGATGTGCGGCCACCAGTTGAAAACCGCGCCGGCGCAGGTATTCGCATGCCGCCGCCAGGCTGTCGTGGGGCCGCACCCGGACCCACTTCTCCGCGCCCTGCGAGGTGTTCCAGTGGATTTCCAGGCCGTCCTCGCCCGGCACCGCATGCACCTCGTCGATGCCGACCGCATCGCAGGTCCTGACAATCGCGGAAAAGTTGCGGGGTTTGTGCAGCCGCTCGGCGAGGACGGTCAGGTCGGGCTGCCGCAGCCCCAGGACGGAATCGATGAGGCGGCGGCGCCGCTCCGTCATGAGCCCTCGTGGCCTGATTCCCGTTTCAGGCCGGCCAGGCACCGGCGCGCTGTGCTAAAGGACTGCAGCAGCAACAACGCGGGGAGCACCAGGATCAGGCTTTTCAGCAGCCACACCAGCGGCAGTCCGCCGGCCTCCCGCGAACCCTCCCGGTTGGCCCAGGAGGCAGCTACGTAATCCCAACCGATGTAGAGCAGGAACAGGCAGAACGGCACCAGGAACAGCACGGTGCCGGCCAGGTTCACGGCATTCCGGTAACGTTCGGAACGGTCCCGGTAGAGAATGTCGACGCGCACGTGGTCATCGGTCTGGAACGCCCAGGCAGCCGCCGTCATGAAAATCAAAGCGTGAAGGTAGGTCGCGCTTTCCTGCAGCCAGATCCAGCCGAGGTTCAGACCGTAGCGCAACAGGACGACAGCGAAAATCAGCAGCGTCATGACCAGCGTCAGCCAGGCGACGGCGCGTCCCAGCCCGCCAACGATTCGAGCGGCGGCGTCGGCCCTGCCCGTGCCGGTCGTGGAGGTGCCTACTCCCACTCCTTGACCTTCCAGTAAGCCGGCTGAACGGGGTTGAGGGCCTGCTTGTCCATGTCGAGCTCCAGTTTGCCGTCGCCGTCGGTGTCGATGTAATAGTAGGGGACGCCACCCTTCGGCGTGATCTTGACCATGTAGACCTGGCCCTTGTAGCTGTACTCCTCGATGGTGCGCTCTTCCTCCTCCCGAATGGTCACCGTGGGCTCTATCTGCTCGCCCTGGATCTTCGGCGGGATCGGCACGTCCTCGAGTTCTTCCGGCGGGATCGGCGGCGGCTTCTCCAGCTCGTCCTGCGCCGGCAGGGGGCCGGCCAGCAGGAAGACTGCCACGATGGCTGGCAGCATCGGCAGAGGCGCCCGGGCACGCGGCAGCGGCGCGGGGATCGGCAGGTTTCTCATCGCTTGGGCCTCCCTCTGGGTTAGACTGGGCGCAGAGCAGAGCGTTGTCCGGCCTGTTCTGTTTTTCTGTCTCCCATGATATCAGACCGGCACATTCAGCAGATGATTCCAGGCGCCCCATGAGCAAGCAGCCTACCCTGTACCTCGTCGACGGCTCTTCCTACCTGTATCGGGCCTTCCATGCGCTCCCCAACCTGACCAGCAGCCATGGCGAGCCGACCGGCGCGCTGCTCGGCGTGGCCAACATGCTGCGGCGCCTGATCAACGAGGAGCAGCCGAAGCACATCGCGGTGGTATTCGATGCAAAGGGGCCGACCTTTCGCCACGAACTGTATCCGGAGTACAAGGCAAATCGCCCGCCCATGCCGGAAGAGCTGCGCCGCCAGGTCGAGGCCATCCTGGACTTCACCGCGCTGCTGGGCTTGCCGCTGCTGCAGGTGGAAAACGTCGAGGCGGATGACGTCATCGGCACGCTGGCGCGGCTCGCCGAGGAGAGCGGTATGGACTGCGTGATTTCGACCGGCGACAAGGACATGGCCCAGCTCGTCACCGAACACACGACGCTGACCAACACCATGACCGGTACCGACCTGGATCGTGGTGGCGTGAAGAAGAAGTTCGACGTCGAACCTCAACAATTCGTGGATTTCCTGGCCCTGACGGGCGATAAGTCCGACAACATTCCCGGCGTCGAAAAGTGCGGCCCCAAGACCGCCGCGAAGTGGCTCAACGAGTGGGGCAGCCTCGACGAGATCATCGCCCATGCGGACGAGATCGGCGGCAAGATCGGCGAGAACCTGCGCGCCGCGCTCAACCAGCTGCCGCTGTCGCGGGAACTCGCCACGATCCGCCGCGACCTCGATCTGGACCGTGAGCCGAAGGAACTGCTGCGCTCGGAGACCGACCAGCAAGCCCTGATCACCGCGCTGAAGCGTTACGAGTTCAACAGCTGGCTGCAGGAGGTCGCCGAAGATCAGCCGTCCGCAGCCGGGCAGGACGCGCTGGACTACAGCACCCTCTGGACCGAGGCGGACCTCGACGCGCTGCTGGGAACCCTGGAGGACGCATCGCTGATCGCGCTGGACACCGAAACCACCAGTTTGGACCCGATGCAGGCCGAGTTGGTCGGTTTCAGTTTCGCGGTCGAAACCGGCCGGGCATTCTACCTGCCGGTGGGTCACGATTATCCGGCCGCGCCGCCCCAGCTCGACCGGGACGCCGTGCTGGCCAGGCTAAAACCGCTGCTGGAGGACGCGGGGCGGCCAAAAGTGGGCCAGCACATCAAGTACGACATGAACGTATTGTCGCGGTACGGCGTCGAGGTGAAAGGCGTGGCCTTCGACACCATGCTCGAATCCTACGTCTTCAACAGCACCGGCAGCCGCCACGACATGGATTCGCTGGCCCTGAAATACCTCGGCCGCCAGACCACGCACTACGAAGACATCGCCGGCAAGGGCGCCAGGCAGATTTCATTCAGCCAGGTGGACATAGAGGAGGCCAGCCACTACGCCGCCGAGGACGCCGACATCACCCTGCAACTACACGAACACCTCTGGCCGCGCCTGCAGGAAGTGCCGCCGCTGGCCTCGGTACTGCAGGACATCGAAGTGCCCCTTATTCCGGTGCTGGCGCGGATGGAGCAGTGCGGCGTGCTGGTCGACGGCGCTCTGCTGAACCGCCAGAGCCGGGAACTGGCCGAGCAGATGCTCCGCCTCGAGAAGGAAACGCACGAGGCCGCCGGCCAGCCGTTCAACCTCGGCTCGCCCAAGCAGCTGCAGGAGATCCTGTTCGACAAGCTCGGCCTGCCGGTCGTGCGCAGGACCCCCAAGGGCCAACCGTCGACGGCCGAGGACGTCCTGCAGGAACTGGCCGCGGACTACG
>CALKKN010000242.1 GCA_937995275.1 uncultured Lysobacterales bacterium
GACCTAGTGATTAACAGTCACCCGCTCTAACCAGCTGAGCTACTGGGGAATATATTTTTGAGGCGCGGTATTGTCCGCAGTTTGGCCCGGTGAGTCAAGAACGACCGAGGGCCGTACCGCCCAAGCTGCGCCCGTTACCTACAATCTGGCACTAACGGGCCAGAATTTCAATTCAGGAGGCCGGGCACAGGCCCGGATCGATGTCCGGAGCGGCGTCCCGCCGGATCCGGCCGATGTTCGAGATGACCAGCTTGCGGGCATGTGGGGGCCCGCCGCGTCCGCAGAACCTGATGTTGGCGTTGCTGCCGGGCGTGCTGCCGTCACCGACGAACCGGATGCTGGTGCGGCCGGGGGAACTGTTGACGAACGGGTTTCCCGACCCCTGTCCGCGCAGCAGCAACGTTTCGCCGGCCTGGCGCTGGCGGTCGTCGTTCAGATCGGGGAAGACGATCCAGCCATTGCTCCAGTCGCGGTCGCCGGTGCAGCCGTCGGTGTCGTCGCCCGGACAGGCGACGACCGGGACGTTGCGATGCACGGCTTCGTTGCGCGCCAGCAGCAGGCCGTTGTGCAGGCTGTTCACCGCGGCTTTCATGTTCTGCCGCTGCGTGTACTGCTGGAACGAGGGCACGGCGGTCAGCAGCAGGATGGCGGCGACGGCCAGCGTGACCAGCAGTTCCAGGACGGTGAACGCGGCGGCGCGGTGGATGCCAGTGCCATGGGCGTGGATGTGCATGGCGTAATTATGAAGCGATGCACCGGCGGTAATTGTAGGAATAGGTCTTGAAGCGCTGTGGAAGATTGTGGGAGCGGCTTTAGCCGCGATCAGGGGTTTGTTCTTCCAGAAAGATAAAGAACCGCGGCTAAAGCCGCTCCCACAAAAGCCGCTCCTACAGGTTCTCGACAGCCTGGCGGATACGACGGATGGCTTCCTGCAGGTGGTCCCGGCTGGCGGCGTAGGACAGGCGCAGGTGGCCGGGTCCGCCGAAGGCCGAACCGGGCACCGTGGCGACGCCGGCCTCCTCGAGCAGCCAGGTGGCCAGATCGACGTCATCGCGGAGGTGCTGTCGCTGGTCGATGACCTCCTGGAACGAGGGGAAGGCGTAAAACGCGCCTTCGCAGTCCGGGCAATCCACGCCGGGAATTTCGCTCAGCGCGTCGATGAGGTACGCGTGGCGGCGCCGGAACGCCTGCCGCATCTCCTCGACGCAGTCCTGCGGACCGTTGAGGGCGGCCGTCGCCGCCGCTTGCGAAATCGAGGACGGGCAGGAGGTGCTCTGTCCCTGAACCTTGCGCATCGCGGCGACCAGGTCGGCCGGCCCGGCCAGGTAGCCGATGCGCCAGCCGGTCATCGCATAACCCTTGGACACGCCGTTGACGATGACCGTGCGGTCGGCGAGTTCCGGGCAGACATTGAGCAGCGTCCGGTAGGGCGCCTCGCCCCAGTAGATGTGCTCGTAGATGTCGTCGCATGCGATGAACACCTTGGGGTGCTCGGCGAGGACCTCGCCGAGTGCCTGGTATCCCTCCTCCGAGTAAACCTTGCCGGTCGGGTTGGAGGGCGAATTCAGGATCAGCAGCCGGGTGCTGTCGTTGAGCGTGTTGCTGAGTTCGCGCGCGGTGATCTTGAAATCGTTCTCGGCGGACGCGGCCAGTATCGCCGGCTGGCCGTCCGCCAGCTTGACCATGTCCGGGTACGAAACCCAGTAAGGCGCCGGCACCACCACTTCGTCGCCGCGGTTCAGCAGCACGGTCATCAGGTTGAACAGGCTCTGCTTGGCGCCGTTCGAGACGATGACCTGCTCCGCCGAGAACTCCAGTCCGTTGTCCTGCCGGAACTTGCGCAGGATCGCCGCCTTGAGTTCCGGCGTGCCGTCGACCTGCGTGTAGCGGGTCTGCCCGTTGTGGATGGCCTCGATGGCGGCTTCGCGGATGTGGGGCGGCGTGTCGAAATCGGGCTCGCCGGTGCTCAGCGAGACGATGTCGTGGCCCTGGGCCCGCAGCTCCATCCCCCTCATGCTCACCTGGATGGTTGCGGACGGCCTGATCTGGTCGACTTTCTGTGAGATGCGGGGCACGGGTTTCGCTCGACGTCTGCCGGGTTGGAGTCGTCGGATGATACCAGCAAACGGGCAGGGGAGGGGGTAGGGTAGGGCTGTAGGAGCGACGCGCGACGGCATTCAGTAGGCGCTTCTTTCGGCTACGCCGAAAACCGCACCTGCTTCATTGCCTGCGCTTTAGCCGCGATAAGGGATTTGTTCTTCCAAAAAGCAAACAATCGCGGCTAAAGCCGCTCCTACAGCCGCTCCGACAACAGCCGCTCCCACCAGAGCCGCTACCACCAGAGCCGTTCCCATAGCCGCCTTCGATTATAATGATGGGCTTGTTCAATTCCCGCAGTTTCCAATGACCGACAGGCCGCGCAAGCGCTTCACACTGCACAGCAACTTCGCGCCGGCCGGCGACCAGCCGGAGGCCATCACACGGCTGGTGACAGGGCTCGGCGACGGCCTCGCGCACCAGACCCTGCTCGGCGTGACGGGTTCGGGCAAGACCTTCACGATCGCGAATGTCGTCGAGCAGGTGCAGCGGCCCACGCTGGTGCTGGCCCCGAACAAGACCCTGGCGGCGCAGCTGTACGGCGAATTCCGGGAGTTCTTTCCGGAGAACGCGGTCGAGTATTTCGTCTCTTACTACGACTACTACCAGCCCGAGGCCTACGTTCCGGCTTCCGACACATACATCGAGAAGGACGCGCACATCAACGAGCACATCGAGCAGATGCGCCTGTCCGCCACCAAGGCGCTGCTGGAGCGCCCGGACACCATCATCGTGGCCACCGTGTCGGCCATCTACGGCCTCGGCGACCCCAGCCAGTATCTGAGCATGGTGCTGCACCTCTCGCGTGGCGAAACCTTCGACCAACGGGCGATCCTGCGGCGCCTGGCCGAGATGCAGTACAGCCGCAACGACTACGAGCTGCGCCGCGGCACCTACCGCGTGCGCGGCGACATCATCGATATCTTCCCCGGCGACGAGGAAGCCCAGGCGATCCGCATCGAGCTGTTTGACGAGGAGGTCGATTCGATTTCGGTGCTCGATCCGCTGACCGGCGAGATGCTGAACAAGGTGCCGCGGATCACCGTGTACCCGAAGTCGCACTACGTGACGCCGCGGCAGGTCGTGCTGGACGCGGCCGAAGCGATCGCCGCCGAGTTGAAGGAGCGACTCGAGGTGCTGCGCGAGCAGCAGAAACTGGTCGAGGCCCAGCGGCTCGAGCAGCGCACCCGCTTCGACCTCGAAATGCTGCTCGAACTCGGCTACTGCAACGGCATCGAGAATTACTCGCGCCACCTGACGGGGTGCGGCCCCGGCGAATCGCCACCGACCCTGTTCGACTATCTGCCGGCGGACGCCCTGGTCGTGCTGGACGAGAGCCACGTCATGATTCCGCAGCTCGGCGCCATGTACAAGGGCGACCGCTCGCGGAAGGAGAACCTCGTCACCTATGGTTTCCGGCTGCCGTCGGCGCTGGACAACCGGCCGCTGCGCTTCGAGGAATGGGAGGCGCGGGCGCCGCAGATGATCTTCGTTTCGGCCACGCCGCGCCAGTACGAACTGGAACGCTCGGGCGGCGAGGTCGTCGAGCAGGTCGTGCGCCCGACCGGCCTGGTCGACCCGGAAGTGGAGGTGCGCCCGGTCACCGACCAGGTGGATGACCTGCTGTCGGAGATCAACAAGCGCACCGCGCTGGGCGACCGCATCCTGGTGACCACGCTGACCAAGCGCATGGCGGAGAACCTGACCGACTACCTGGCCGACCACGGCATACGCGTCCGCTACCTGCACAGCGACATCGACACCGTGGAGCGCGTGGAGATCATCCGCGACCTGCGGCTGGGTGAATTCGATGTGCTGGTCGGTATTAACTTATTACGAGAAGGTCTTGATATGCCAGAGGTTTCTCTCGTCACAATCCTCGATGCCGACCGCGAGGGCTATCTCCGCTCCGATTCCTCGCTGATCCAGACCATCGGGCGCGCGGCGCGCAACGTGCGCGGCAAGGCCATTCTCTACGCCGACCGCATGACCGGCTCGATGGAGCGCGCGATTGCCGAAACCGACCGTCGCCGGGCCAAGCAGATCGCCTTCAACGAGGAGCACGGCATCACCCCGAAGACCATCGAG
>CALKKN010000243.1 GCA_937995275.1 uncultured Lysobacterales bacterium
CTCAAGCAGCTGAATTTCAACGCCGTGCGGACCTCGCACTATCCGAACGATCCGCGCTGGTACGACCTGGCCGACCGGCACGGCCTCTACCTCGTTGACGAGGCCAACATCGAGTCGCATGCCTACATGGGCCGGGGCAAGGATCACGGCGCCGAGCACTGGCTGGGCAACCAGCCGTATTTCCATGCCTCGCACCTGGCCCGCGTCAGCCGCATGGTCGAGCGCGACAAGAACCACCCCTCGGTCATCCTGTGGTCGCTCGGCAACGAGGCCGGGCTGGGCAAGGCCTTCGAGGATGCCGCCGCCTGGCTCAGGGCGCGTGACCCGTCACGCGTGGTCAGTTACGAGGGCACCGGGCAGACCGAGGGGCACGATCCGCGCGACTTCATCGATCTCTATACGCCCATGTACGACCGGGTTGCCGAGATGCAGGATTACCTGGCCGGGAATCCTGAAAAGGCGATCATCCTGTACGAATACGCCCACGCCATGGGCAACAGCCTGGGCGGAATCAGGGAATACTGGGACCTGATCTGGTCGGTGCCGATGGCGCAGGGGGGATTCATCTGGGACTGGGTCGACCAGACGTTCCTGGAACACCGTGCCGACGGTACGCCGTACTGGGCCTACGGCGGCGACTACAACGAGGGCCGCAACGACGGCAATTTCCTGGCCAACGGACTGGTCCAGCCGGACCGCACCCTGAATCCGCACGCCCGGGAGGCGAAAAAGGCCATGCAGCCGGTTTCGATTACCGCCGTGAAGCTGGAGAGCGGCGAATTCCGGGTCGGGAACCGGCACGACTTCATCGACCTGTCCCGACTGGCTTTCGACTGGGTCCTCGAGGAAGACGGAATGCGCGTCGCTGACGGCCGACTGGGCAGGCTGGCGACGCCGGCCGGCGATTCCGAAATCGTCCGCCTCGACCTGCCTTCGCCCGAAATCCGGCCGGGCCGGGAATATTTTCTGACGGTCCGCGCCCAGGCCGAGGCGGGGTACCAGCCCCTGGTTCCGGCCGGCGAAGTGGTCGCCTGGGAGCAATTCAGGATGCCCTGGTCCGCACCGGGCGAACCGCAACCGTCCACGGGCGCCGGGCTGGCCGTAGACGAGACCGGGGACCGGATCCGGGTTTCGGCGGGCGATTTTGCGGCGGCCGTCGACCGGGCGACCGGATTGCTGGTCTCGTACTCGCGGGCCGGTGTCGAACTCATCGAGTCGCCGTTGCGCCCACACTTCTGGCGCGCACCCATCGACAATGACGTCGGCGCCGGAATTCCGGCGGCGCTGGCCGCCTGGCGCTCGATGGCCGATTCACGCGTTCTGGAAGCCGTTGAGGTCGAAGCGGCCGGCGGGGACGCGGTAACCATCGCCGTGTCGGCCCTGTACGGCGGCGGTAAGCTCAGGTACCGGACGCAATACTCAATGGTCCCGAGCGGCGACCTCGTCGTCAGCAACGCGGTCGAACCGCTCGCCAGTGACCTCCCCGAGTTCTATCGCGTCGGTATGACGATGGCAGCCCCCGGCGCGTTCGACGCCTTGCGCTGGTTCGGCCGCGGGCCGCATGAATCCTACACGGATCGCAAGGCAGGCGCCGCCGTCGGCCTCTACGAGGGCCGGGTCAGCGGACAATTCCACGACTACAGCCGGCCGCAGGAAACCGGCAACAAGGTCGACGTGCGGTGGCTGGCGGTCCGGCGACCGGACGGGATCGGCCTGGCGGTCATCGGGCGGCCGCTGGCCGGCATAACCGCCCTGCCCTTCCCCTACGAGGACCTGGACTTCCACCCCGGCGAGCAGCGCCACGGCGCCGACCTCGTGCCCCGGGACGTGATCACGCTGAACATCGACCTCGCGCAGATGGGGCTGGGTGGAGACAATTCGTGGGGCTTCTGGCCGCTCGAGGAATACCGGCTGCCGCTCGGGCGCTACGCGTACTCCTTTCGCCTGCGCGCCTTCGGGGCGGGTGAGGATCCCCGGGATTTCTCGCGCATCGCAATCGAGTAAACTCGTTCGCCAGACACGCGAGGAAGCGACAGCATGATCAGCAGGACAGCGTCTTTATCGTTCCCGGTCCTGTACCTGCTTGCCCTGGTCGCCTGCGCGGCCCAGCCGACAACTTTACGTGACGGCGGACGCGATGCCGCGACCGAGTCGAGACCGCCCACCGGTACGGGGTGGTCGACTACGATTACATCGGAATCAGCTATTATCCATTCTGGTCGGAACAGTCGCTGCAGGAACTCGGCCAGACCGTCGCGCGGGTCCGGCAGGGATTCGGCGCACAGGTGATCCTGGTCGAAACGGGCTACGTGTGGTCGCTGGGCCAATCGGATCCCGAGTCGGACGCGCGCGCAGCGCAGATGCTGGAACCCGGGTATCCTGCGTCCATCGAAGGCCAGCACCGATTCCTGGTCGATCTGGCCGGGACTGTGCTGGAGAACGGGGGAAGCGGGGTTTTCTACTGGGAGCCCGCAGCCGTGGCCACCCGCTGCTCGTCACGATGGGGAAAGGAGGACGAAAGCTGGAACAACACGCCGTTCGACTATCGTCGCGGTAACGAATTGCTGCCCGGTGCTGAATACCTGTCGGTGGTGAGCGACTGGAAGTCGGGATAAGCCGGCGCCCGTGGCCGGTTGACGGACAACAGCAACGCAGCAGAACAACAGGAACAAACATGCATCTACAAGCTCTGGATTACACGGTTGTCATCGTCTACGGAATATTCCTTCTGGTGCTCGCGCAGTGGGTCTCGCGCGAGAAAGCGGGCCACCGGAAGAACACCCAGGACTATTTTCTGGCGGGTCGTGCACTGCCCTGGTGGGCCATCGGGGCGTCCCTGATCGCGGCCAACATTTCGGCGGAACAGATCATCGGCATGTCGGGATCAGCCTATGTGCTGGGCGTCGCCATCGCCTCCTACGAGTGGATGGCCGCGCTGACCCTGATCCTGGTCGGGAAATTTCTGCTCCCGGTTTTCCTGGAGCACCGCATCTACACCATGCCCCAGTTCCTGGAGCAGCGTTACGACCACCGGGTGCGGATGGTCATGGCGACATTCTGGCTGGGCGTCTACGTGTTCGTGAACCTGACGTCGATCCTGTGGCTGGGCTCGCTGGCAATCAATACGGTAACCGGCCTCGACCAGACCTACGGGCTGGTGATCCTCGGCCTGTTCGCTATCTCCTATTCCCTTTACGGCGGCCTCAAGGCCGTGGCGCTGACTGACATTATCCAGGTCGTGCTGCTGGTTCTCGGCGGCCTGCTGATCGCCTGGATTGCGATGAACGAAATTTCCGGAGGCGAGGGCGCACTGGCGGGATTCGTCCGGGTGCTGGAACTTGCGCCGGCGAAATTCGACATGATCTTCACGCCGGACAGCCCGCACTACCAGCTTCTGCCGGGAATTTCGGTGCTGGTGGGGGGCATGTGGATCATGAACCTGTCCTACTGGGGCTTCAACCAGTACATCATCCAGCGGGCGCTCGGGGCGAAAGATATCCGGGAAGCCCAGAAAGGCATTGTATTCGCCGCTTACCTCAAGATGCTGATGCCGGTCCTGGTGGTGCTGCCGGGCATCGCCGCCGCCACCCTGATTCCCGATCTCGGTGCGCCGGACAAGGCCTATCCGGAGGTGATGAAGCTATTGCCCATCGGGCTGAAAGGGCTGGTATTCGCCGCCCTGATCGCCGCGATCGTCTCTTCCCTGGCCTCCATGACCAACAGCATTTCCACCATTTTCACGATGGACATGTACAAACACTTCAGGCCGGAAGACACGTCCGAGCGGCACCTGGTCCTGATCGGCCGGACGGTGGCGTTCACCGCCATGGTGATCGCCATGGTCGTTGCACGGCCGCTGCTCGGCAATTTCGACCAGGCGTTCCAGTACATCCAGGAATTCACCGGCTTTTTCACGCCCGGTATCGTGGCGATTTTCCTGCTGGGCTTCTTCTGGAAAAAGACCACGGCCAACGGCGCGCTGGGGGCGGCCATCGGCTCGGCCGTAATGTCGCTGGCCCTGAAACTGCTGTGGCCCTCGCTGCCGTTCATCGACCGCGTCGGCCTGGTGTTTCTGCTGTGCGTGGCGCTGGGCATGCTGATCTCCCGCCTCGAGGGCGGACGCGAGCACCCGAAGTCCATCGACTACGGCAAGGTGGATACCAGCACCAGCACCGGTTTCAACCTCGCCTCCCTGGTCGTGGTCCTGATGCTGGCGGCGCTCTACATCGTCTGGTGGTAGCTCGTACGGCACGGGCCATGCCGATCTGACCCGCGGCGCGGGTCAGATCGAACCCATCAGCACCCGCAGGTGCGCTTCCGCGCAGCGGGCCAGGCTGAGCAACTCGTAGCCGCCCTCCAGGGTGGACACGAGCCGCCCGCCGGCGAAGCGCCCGGCGACCCCGGCGATCTGTTCGCTGATCCAGCGAAAATCGTCGTCACCGAAGACCAGGTCCGACATATCGTCATCCCGGTGGGCGTCGAATCCCGCGGAGACAAACACCATCTCGGGGCGGAAAACCTCCAGCGCGGGCAGCCACAGGTCCGTCACGGCGGCACGGAACTCGGTACCGCCCGCGCCTGCCTCCAGCGGCACGGAGTTGCGTCGATCCGTGTTCGGCAGCAGTGGAGTGAACGGGAAAAACGGGTGCTGGAAAGTCGAGCAGAACAGCACCCGTTCATCGCCCTGGAAAACGTCCTCGGTACCGTTACCGTGGTGCACGTCGAAATCGAGGATGGCCACCCGCGACAGTCCGTGGGCCTCCAAAGCGTGGGCCGCGCCCGCGGCGATATTGTTGTACAGGCAAAAGCCCATCGCCTGCGACCGCTCGGCATGGTGCCCCGGCGGCCGGACGCAGCAGAACGCGTTGTCCGCCTGGCCGGCCATCACCAGGTCCACCGCGTGGACGGCCGCCCCCGCGGCCCGGCGCGCCGCGGCCAGGGTAGCCGGGCTCATGACGGTATCCGGGTCGAGGCGCACATAGCCCTCGGCCGGCGCCAGCGCCTCGAGCGAGTCGAGATAGTCGGCCGAATGGATGCGCAGCAGCTGCTCCCGCGTGATTTCCGGCGCCGCGTGATGGCGCAGCAGGTCGAACAGCCCCGCCGCGATCAACCGGTCCTCGATGGCACCAATGCGTCCCGCACGCTCGGGGTGGGCTTCCCCGCCGTCGTGTCGCAGGCAGTCCTGATGGCTCAGGTAAGCGGTTTTCAAGGTCGATTGACTTCCACGTGAGCGGGGTCAATGCCCAGTGTAAAAGGTCGGGACGGCTACGTGAATATCCGCTATGTTGCGCGCATGAACACCCACTACCTGGCTTCCCTGTTCACGCCGCGGAGCGTGGCGCTGTTCGGCGCCAGCGACCGGCACAATTCCGTCGGCGGCATCGTGCTGCGCAACCTGCTGACCTCCGGCTATGGCGGTCGCGTCTATCCAATCAACCCGATGCGCGACTCGGTGCAGGGAGAGAAGGCCTGGGCATCCCTGGACGACCTGCACGAACCCGTCGACCTGGCTGTGGTCGCCACGCCCGCGGCCACGATTCCCGCCATCGTGGAAGCCTGCGGCCAGCACGGCGTGCGCATGATGCTGATCCTGTCGGCGGGCTTCCGCGAGACGGGCCCGCAGGGCCTGCGGCTGGAAGAACAGGTCACCCAGCTCGCAAAACGCCATGGGATCCGCCTGATGGGCCCAAACTGCCTGGGCATCATCCGCCCGGACCAGGGCCTCAACGTTACGTTCGGCCACAACAACGCGCGGCCGGGCAACCTGGCCCTGGTGTCGCAGTCGGGTGCCATCTGCACGGCGATCCTCGACTGGGCTGAAATGAACGACATCGGTTTTTCGGCGGTCGTGTCCACCGGCATCGCCGCCGACCTGGATTTTGGCGACTACCTCGACTACCTGGTTTCGGATCCCCTGACGCGCAGCATCCTGCTCTACATCGAAGGCATCAAGGATGCCCGCCGGTTCATGAGCAGCCTGCGGGCGGCTGCCCGGATCAAGCCCGTAATCGCCCTGAAAGTCGGACGTCACGCGGTCGGCGCCGAGGCCTCAATGTCGCACACCGGGGCACTGGTGGGCAGCGACGAGACATTTTCCGCGGCGCTGTCACGTTCCGGCGTCTTGCGCGTCGAGAGCATCGGGCAGTTGTTTGCGGCCGCCAAGGCGCTCTCCACCTCGCATTACCGCCAGGCTTCGGAGCGCCTGGTGATCATCACCAACGGCGGCGGGCCCGGCGTCATGGCGGCCGACCGGGCGGCGGACCAGGGTATCGAACTGAGTTCGCTGAGCGACGCAACCATAACGGCGCTCAACGGAGTCCTGCCGGCCGTCTGGTCGCACGCCAACCCGGTCGACATCATCGGCGACGCCACGCCGGAGCGGTACCGGCAAGCAGTCGACATCTGCCTGCAGGACCCCGGCGTGGACGGGGCCATCGTGATCCTGACGCCACAGGCCATGACCGAACCGACGCGCGTCGCCGAGGCCGTCATCAAGTCCGCGGCGAACAGCAAAAAGCCCATCCTGACCAGCTGGATGGGCGGCAACCAGGTCGAAGCGGCGCGGCAACTGTTCAACGAGGCCCGCATTCCGGATTTCCGCACACTGGAAAACGCGGTGGACGCCTTCTCCTACCTGGCGACCTACAACCGCAATCAGCGGCTGCTGCTCCAGACCCCGGGCCGGCTGACCGGGGGCCACGAACCACCCGATATCGAAGGCGCGCGACTGATCATCGAGGGCGTGCTTACCGAGCAGCGCAAGGTCCTGACGGAGCCCGAGTCGATTGCCGTGCTGAGGGCCTTTCGCATTCCCGCCGTCCAGAACGCAGTGGCGCATTCACCGAACGAGGCCCTGATCATCGCCGAGTCCATCGGCTTCCCGGTCGCCCTGAAAGTGCTTTCACCCACGATTTCGCACAAATCCGACGTCGGCGGCGTGCGGCTGAACATCAACAGCGCCAGCGAAGTGCGCGGCGCCTACCGCTCGCTGGTGGACCAGGTAACGGAGCGTAACCCTGAAGCCGACATCGCCGGCGTGACCGTGGAGAAGATGTACCGCAGCCCGAATGGCCGAGAACTGATGATCGGCATCATGCGCGACCCGGTGTTCGGCCCCGTGATCAGTTTCGGCAGCGGCGGCGTCAGCGTGGAAATCCTCGGGGACACGGCCATCTCCCTGCCACCGCTGAACCGCCGCCTGGCCCGCGACCTGATCAACCGCACGCGGGTATCGCGCCTGCTGGCGCGCTTTCGCCAGATGCCGCCGGTCGATATCGACCTGCTGATCGACGTCCTCCTGCGGGTGTCCAGCATTGCGTGCGAGCTGCCCTGGGTGCAGGAAATGGACATCAACCCCCTGATCATGGACGAACACGAGATCATCGCAGTGGACGCACGCATCCGCGTCGATTACCCGCGGCCGTCGACCGACCCGTATCACCACCTGGCGATCCATCCCTACCCGGCCCACCTGTCGACCCGCATCCAGCTCAGCGACGGCACCGACATCGTTATCCGGCCCATCCGGGCCGAGGACGCGGACATGGAGCAGTCGTTCGTGCGCAAGCTGTCGCCCGAGGCCAAGTACTTCCGTTTCATGAACGCCCTCCAGGAACTCAGCCGGGAGATGCTGGTCCGCCTGACGCAGATCGACTATTACAACGAAATGGCCCTGATCGCCGTCAAGCCAAGCAGCGTCGGCGAGGAACAGATCGGCGTCGCCCGCTACACGACCAATCTCGACCTGAAGAGTTGCGAATTCGCGCTGGTGGTGGCAGACGAGTGGCAGGGTCACGGCATCGGCTACCAGTTGATGCAGAAGCTCATGGAAATCGCACGCGACCGCGGGCTGGAGCGGATGGAAGGCCAGGTGCTGGCCAACAACACGCGCATGCTGAACCTGATGCGGTCCCTGAATTTCCGCGTTGATTCCGATCCCGAGGACGTCGCGATCAAGCGAGTGGAAATCGGCTTCAACTAGCCCCTCTGCCCGGAGGTTGCAGCGCCCGGGGATTTCGAGGGCCCACCGGTCAATTTTTCGCTTGCCCCTTGTACTCTAGTGTTGTAGTGTGGTATAACACCTTTACACATGGAACTGCAAGGACACCCAAGATGACCCCGATTCGCCTGGCCACCCTGATTGCCGCCCTGACCCTGCTCGTCGCCGCCTGTGACCGCAGCGATGCCCCGGCCGAACCGACCTACGAGATGAACGCGCTGGTCGACTTCGTACCGGCCGAAACGCCCTACCTGGCGGCCAACCTCGCGCCTCTGCCGGACGATTTCATCGACACGTGGCTGGTTCGGCTGCAGCCGGTATTCGAGGAGATGCAGACACAGCTCACCGCTGCGCGAGCCGACCTGGAACAGCCCGACACCGGCCTGAACGATGACGGGTCCGGACGCGACCCACAGACACGCCTGGCGCTGGCCGTGCTCCGCGAGCTGGACGGCAAGCTGAACCGGGCCGGGCTCGAGAGCCTGGGCCTGGACATCGGCACTCACCGGGTGGTGTACGGTGTCGGCGCTTTCCCGGTATTCCGCATGGGGCTGGCGGACCCGGCAGCGCTGCGCGCCACCGTGCAGCGCATCCTCGAGGACAGCGGCATCCCCGCGCCGGAGCAGTCATTCCAGGGCGTCCCGTTCTGGCGGCTGGCGCACGAGGACGATGACGGGCCCGAGGTCGGCCTGTACCTCGCCATACTCGACGATCACCTGGCGGCGGGC
>CALKKN010000244.1 GCA_937995275.1 uncultured Lysobacterales bacterium
CGACGACGGCTATTTCGAGGAACACGGTGACTACTGGACCTGTCCCAACGACATTACGCGCACGGCCGAGTGCATCCAGTCGAGTGAGCGGGAATACAAACACCTGCTGATCTACGCTCACGGCGGTCTCAACAGCCCGAAGGCATCGGCGCGGCGGATCGCGGCGCTCAAGGAGGGATTCAAGCGCAATGGCGTGTACCCGTTCCACATCATGTACGACACGGGCCTGGGCGAGGAGATGGGTGACGCCGTGAGCCGGGCATTCACGAGCGCGGAACAGCGCGCCGAAGGGTTCTTCGGCCGCATGAAGGACAACATCGTCGAGCAGACCGACACGATGATCGAGGACACCCTGCGCAAGCCCGTGACGCCGCTGTGGGACGAGATGAAGCGCGATGCCCGCCTGCCGTTCGCGATCGGTGCCGACGGGACTGCCGGTGACGGAATAGAGGCCATGAAGACCATCGCGCTGGCCCTGAAGGAGAGCGGCCTGAAGATTCATCTGGCCGGACACAGCACGGGTGGTGTCCTGATCGGCCACCTGCTGGGCGCCGTCGATCAGTTCGGCTGGGACGACCTGATTTCGACCTGCACGCTGTTCGCGCCCGCCTGCACGATCGACTTTTTCCATGAGCACTACTCACCGCGGCTGGGCAGGAATGCGACCAAATCGCGGCTTGCGCGGCTGGACATCTACAACCTTTCCGAGAAGGCCGAACTTGCAGACAACGTCGCAAAAATGTACCGCAAGTCTTTGTTATATCTGGTATCGCGTGCCTTCGAGCGTGAGCTGGACAAACCCCTCCTCGGCATGCGGCGGTATTCGAAACTGCTCGAGCCGCGGACCGGGCTGAACCTGATCTACTCGACCGGCCGGGGCAAGGTCACGCGCGCCACCACGCACGGCGGGTTCGACAACGACGAGTACACGCTCAATTCCATGCTCACCAGCATTCTCGGCGCCCCGCCGGCGCAACCCTTCCGGGCGGAGGAAATGGAAGGCTACTGACAGCGGCTGAATCGGCTTAGCCGATCGGGGCCAACAGCACCTGCTGCCGCGCTTCGGCCGTGCAGTCCAGGTACGGACGCTGTCGCGGACTGGGTCCGAACGCCTCGACGACCTTGAACTGGAAAATCTCGTGCGTCAGGCCGTCAGCCGAGGCCTGGAGCACCTTCATGGCATGGCGTGTGAAGTCGCCTTGGCCATCCTGTTCGTAGGCGACCTCGTGCGGCTGGCAGGCGGAAAAGTTGACCCAGGCCATGCCTTCGGCCGCGCGCTGGACCGGCGGCGTGCCGAGGTTTGCCCGAAAGGCCCGGTGGGCCTCCTGCAACTGCCGCGTTGCCACCATGTAGCGGCTGCGCCGCTGCACCGGCGGGCCGCCGCCGAAGGGGAAACCGAAGGCGCGGGTTGCGGAGCCCGAATGGCAGCAATCGAGGAACACGGTCAGGTTGACGCCGCGGCGGATGCTGCCGAGGACCTCCCAGATGTCGTCGTCGATGACGAACGCGCCGTCGTAGACGTCCACCGGGCACAACGCTTCGTCCTTGGCGTCGTCCTCGTCTCCGTCCAGGTCCGGCACCTGGGTGCCGTGCCCGGCGAACTGGAACACCAGCACATCGCCGGCTTCGCCGCCCTCGACCAGCGCGCCGAGCGCGTCGAGGATGCCCTGCCGCGTGGCCTGCTGATTGGTCAGCACCTGGACGTCGAAGTCCAGCTTTCGCAGGCTCTCGGCCCAGAGTTCGGCATCGGCGACGCAGCCGTCCAGCGGGGCAGTGGGGTAGGTATCTATGCCGACGCAGACCGCCTGGCGGCGGCCCTGGGTCTCATTGGTTTCACTCATTGCTCAGTCCTCCTTACAGCATGCCGTCCGTGGCCGATACAGCCCGGTTTGGCCGTGTCCCTGTCGATCAGGTCATCATACCCGACGCCGGTCAGCCGAGAGCATCGTTCAAAGCGCTCAGTCCCTCGTCGGTCGAAAAATAGGTCAGATGGTCGCAGGCCACTTCCCGGTGCGTTTCCACGTTCTGAAACGTCGTCGGAATGCCGGTGATGCTGCTGACACTCGCCGCCATGTCGTTGGGCCGGGTGAAAAACGCCAGGGATGCCGTGGCATGGATCACGCGCTGCAGGTTCAGCTTCTCGAACAGCCTGAGCAGGCGGCTCTCGCCCTTGGGTCCCTGTGGCTCGAGGGTCTCCTGCGGCAGCGAGGTGTTGCCGGCGACGATGCAATACCGCACGCCGGGGTCCGGGCTCGCGGCCAGGTCCTCCAGCAGACGCGACCCCGGCGTCATCTGCTCCAGCGACGCGCCGGCGGCTTCCTCGAATTTCGCCATCAGGCTGCCGAGCGTCGCGGCGGGCCAGAACAGGCCGCCGAGCTTGTTGAGCCCGATGCCGATCGCGGCGGTCGCCCAGTCTTCCACCGTGGGCCACGGCGATCCTTCGTTCGGGGTGCCCAGCATGACCAGTGTCTGCACCACCCGGTGGCCGCCCAGGTGCTCGATAAACCAGCGCGAGACCAGACCGCCCATGGAATGCGCGACGATGTGCAGCGTCTTGCCGTGGTCCGGGCCCAGGCCGATCGCCTCGAGGCGCTCCTTCAGGGCCTGCGCGTTGTCCTGGATCTCGGTGTTCAGGTTCTCGTAGTCGAAGGTAAGGACGAGGTCGTAGTCCGTTCCCGGCGGCCCGACCGGCCGGTGGGGGGAGGGCACCAGTGCGCCGGTCGCCATGCCCTCGGTGTCGCCGATGATGCCGTGCACCAGCAGCAGGATCCGCGAGGCCTCACGGACGCGGGATTCAACTTCGCCCGGGCCGTCGGCATAGCGCAGTTGCCCCCCCTCGGCAACCGCGGCGCGCAGCAGCGGATACTCGAAGTCGTGCCCCAGTTTTTCGCTGATGACCTTCTGGAAAAAGATCTTGATCGAGCCCGTCAGGCTGCGGCGGCTCGAAGCCGGCGCCGGCAGGCGTTCGATCCGGACCTCGGTGGCGCCGTCCCTGCGGCTCGCGCGGCCCAGCGGCAGGTAGAATTCGCCATCCGCGTCCCAGGCGACGGTCAGCAGGTGCTCCCCGGGCTCCAGAACGGCATCCAGCGACAGCGTCAGGGGTTGCGCGGCGGTCACGGCCTCGTGGTCCCTGACATCCGTCAGTTCCAGCACGCTGAGGCCCGCCTCGACGCCGCGGCTGGGCGACAGGTCGAACGGCCGAACGCAGCCCGGATCGTCCCGCAGCCACGGCGGCAGCGGCGGCGCGCCGCTCAGGTCGCGGCTGGCCAGCGGCACGGTGCTGAGCCGGACGTTGGCCCGCAGGCCGGGATGGCCGTGCAGCGTCACGTTGGGGGCCACGCTGGCGCTGCCGCCTGCCGTCGGCACCGCGGCGGCTTCCAGCGGCCGCTCGGTGGTCACGGTGAGCTCGGCGGTGGTCCAGTCCGCCACCTTTTGCGTACTGCCCGAACTGCCGCCGATATGGCGCGTCATGGCGCGGTGCATCAGGCGTTCGAGGCTGTTCATTCCCAGACCGCGGGTCGTGGGGAGCTGGAACTGAATGCCCAGGTCCTCCTGGCGAAACCGCGTGGCGTCGCAGGCCTCGGTCGAGGCGATGACCTTGATCAGGTCTTTGAACTCGGTCATACCCTCCCGCCAAAGCTCGTCGGGCACCATGGCGGTGAGTTCCTCGCGCCGCAAGGCCCAGGTCTCTTGCCCGGGCTCCAGCCACTCCCCGCCGCCGGGCAGCAACTCGGGGAAAATGGCGAAACTGTCGGTCAGGTCGAACAGCATGCAGTAGAGCCGCCGCTGGCTGGTGTTGGTCAGTTTCAGCTTGAACCGGGGTGGGCGCCATTCGCCGTTGCGGTACTCGTAGGCGAGCCGCAGATCGCTGCCGCGGCCGGCCAGGTCGACCTTGCGCTCGCTGCCGTCGTCGTCGACCTCGTAGTAGTCGAGGGTAATCGCGTTGGGTGGCAGCTTGCTGGCGCTATTGTGCAGTCTGGCCATCCTCATCCAGCGGCCGATGTGCTCGCAGTGCTCCACGGCCTGGCGGGCGGCTTCGTCGGTCCAACCGTCGATGGGGATGAACAGGGGCCGGTCGTCGGCGGCCCGGCTGACACGGTAGGCGTCGTCCCGGGCGGTCAGCCGCAGTTCCTCGCCGCTGTCGACCTCGCGCAACGACACGGAGGGGCGGCCGTCCGCCGTGTCGGCGATGGCGTTGCGAACCCGCTGCAGTGCCTCGGCATCGCCTTCCAGCCGAATTCCCAGCGCGGCTGTGGGCTGCGCGGTGATGACCGCCTTGTAGATGGCATCGAGATCGGGCTCGCTGGCGTCGTGCAGTTCGAGGGCGACCCGGGAACGAACCGTCTCGCGCGCCAGAACGCGCGCCGTGCCGACCGCCTGGGCGAGGTCCTCCAGGTCCGTGGCCGCGGCCGGAAAGACCGCCAGTTCGGTGGTGTCGTCGGCCTGTACCGCGGGAATCCCCTGGAGCGTGCCGCCATCCATGACCCACTGGGCGTAGTCGTCGTAGGTCAGCGTGAAATAATCCGCGTGGGGCCGGATCGCACCGCCGAGGAACGGGCGTTCGAGGTCCGTGAAGTCGGTGGCCTCGATGACCGGCGACTGCCGGGTCACGGTGGTGCGTACCATGGAACTGACCCGGGCGAACAGGTCGCGGTACGTCCAGGCGGTGTTCGCATTCTGCAGGGTCTCCAGCAGGTAGTGGGAAAATACCCCGCGCCGCCCGTCGTCGAAGACGTCTTCCTTGGCCTCTTCCTCGGGCTGGCAGGCCGACAGCACGACGTGCCGGCCTCGCGGCAGCGCGAGCCAGCCGCTTTCGGTGTCGGTGACGCTGCGCGACTGCCCAACTGCACCCGCTTCGGACGGGGTGACCAGGTAGCTGGATGCGGGCCGCTGCCGCTGGTCGGTGGGCGCCCGGCGGACACCCGCGCCGTCGAGGCTGCGCGTGGCCGAGCCGGAGTGGCAGCAATCCAGCACCAGCACGACGTGGGCATCGTTCTCGGCAATGTCGGCAATCAGCTTGGACAGTTCCTTGTCCGCCAGGTCGAAATTGCCGGGCAGGCGGCTGTCGTAACAGACCATCGTCTCGTCGAGACCGTCCGGTTCCAGGTAACGAAACTCGGGTGCGGTCGGGCACTGGGAACCGTGGCCGCTGTAGCAGAACAACGCCGTGTCGCCCGGGCCGGCCTGGCCCAGGTGTTCCAGGAAGTTCTCGACCACTGCCGCCCGGGTCGCCTCCGCGTTCTTCAGCACCCGCGCCTCCAATCGGTGCCCGTCGCCGCCGACGCGCTCCGACAGGTAGGCATGCATGGCCTCGAGGTCCGCCACGCAGCCGCTCAGCGGCGGGACCGGGGCCGGGTAGTCGTCGATGGCGACGAGCAGGGCGTAGACGGTTGCTGGCATGTTCGCTTCCCTTCCTGCGATTCGTATCGCTAATTCGTGATGACGCCCGGACCGGTGGTGCCGAGGCTGGCGCACAGGGCGAGGTGGTCGCCGGCGATGCGCGTCAGAGGAATGACGCCGGATGCCGGGCCCGCCGGAATGTCGTAGGTCAGGGTGCCGTTCAGGCAGTCTTCGAAATCCAGTTCAGCGGTTCCGTATTCCGTGGTGTCGACCGGCGGTGTGCCGCTGTCGAATACACCGCCCGTGGAATTGTAGAGCGTGAGGCCGACGGACCGGTCGCCATCCCGGTAATTGCCGGAGGCGGTGAACCAGCGTTGCCCGGCGTCCCCGATCATCGGTTCCGCGTCGCCGGCTGGCCGCTCCAGGTCGAAGGTGAACCAGGCGAGGAACACCAGCCGGTTTTCGGTGAAAACATCCAGCAGGACGCCTTGTCCGTCGGTCGCCGGATTGTACCAGGCGCCGTTCAGGCCGGCGTTGAGGCCCAGGGCGCCGGGCGGGAACAGCACCCAGTGCCACTCGCCGATGTTGCCCGGTACGTAGGACGTGATGACGAACCGATAGGTCTTGCCCGCCGCCAGCAGCACGTCGCCGAAATCGTCCCGAGTTGCGACCAGGCCGGCCTGGGTGTCGCCGGCATCGAACGCGCCTTCGTAGACCCGGATGACCATGTCCAGGCGATCGAACACCGAAACGTCAGCAAACCAGTAGTTGCCGGTGGCCTCGGCGACGAACGGATCGCTGAGCTCGTAGTGCTGCATCACGCCGCCGAAGTCCGCCATCGGCTCGGTTCCGTCGAGCAGCCCCAGGGTACCCGCGGGCGACACCACAACATTTTCGCCGCTGATGCTGCCGGGGCCGGACAGGCTGACCGCGAACGCCGCCGGGGCAACGTTCTCGCACCAGTGCTGCACCACCACGATGTAGTCCTGCCCGGGTTCCAGCGGCGCAGGGCCACCCTGATCGAAAACGACCACCCGGTTCGTGTCCGGGTTCGCCGGGTCGAAGTTGCCGCTGTACACGGCCGCCACGAGATTTCCGGGCAGCGCGTCCGAGGCGTCACCCACCTGGTACTGCCCGCTTTGGGAGACCCGGATGGGGGCGAACTGGCGGTAGGCCAGATCACCCGCGCCGGTGCAGGTCCCCGGAAACGGCTCAATGACGTCCTCGCTGCCGTCCCACTGTGCCGACAGCGTGACGTGGTTGGCCAACAGCGGCTGGCACATGGAGATGAGCAACAGGGCGGCGACCTTGTGCAGTTTATTCATGAATTTGTTAAGCCTGTTCCTGTTCGACCCGGTCCAGAGAAAACCAAATGTACACTTTCCTGACCAGATGTTCTATTCTGCTGAGAAATTTTCCATAACTTACTGATGTCGCGGAAAAACATCAAACCAGTCATATTCCTTGCCTTTGCCAATGAACAGGGCGGGGCAGGGCACCAGGGCTACCTGCGCAAGCTGCCCGAGGAACTCCGCCACCTGGAGGGGATACTCGAGCGGGCGGAGAAAAACGGCCTCTGTGAGCTGGTCATCAAGACCAACGCCACGCTCGAGCAGGTCGTGGCGGTATTTCAGGATGCCGACTACCGCGACCGAGTCGCCATCTTTCATTACGGCGGGCATGCCAGCAGCACCGGTCTGTACCTTGAATCGAGTGAGGAGAACGCCAGGGAGGCCAGCGCCGAGGGACTGGCGGAGTTCCTGGGCCAACAGGACGCCCTGGAACTGGTATTCCTGAACGGTTGTTCCACGCAAAGCCAGGCCCGCGGGCTGCTCGACGCCAATGTCTCGGCGGTCATTGCAACCAGCCAGGCCATCGACGACGCGGTGGCCACTGCCTTTGCCGGAAATTTCTACAGCGGCCTCGCGGGCGGCGCCAGCCTGCGGGTGGCTTTCAGGGAGGCGGAAGGCGCAGTAGTCAGCGATCGTGGCTCCGACACCCACAAACTCTACCGGCATATTGGGGCGGCGGACGGCGCCAGCGTCATCGCCGACGATTTTCCCTGGCACCTGTATGTTCGCCCCGGGGCCGAAACCACGGAGGACTGGAACCTGCCGGACGCGGCCGACGACCCTCTCCTGGGCTTGCCGGAATTGCCCAAGCGGGACCTGCCGGACCGGCCCTATCGGCAGCTGAACTTCTACACCGAGCAGGACGCCGAGGTTTTCTTCGGTCGGGGCTATCAGATCCGGGACCTTTACAACTTGGTCACCGACGCGACCGCGGCCCCGGTCATCCTGTACTGCGGCCAGTCGGGCGTCGGCAAGTCATCCCTGCTCAACGCGGGACTGATCCCCCGTCTCGAGAACCGCGACATCGACCCCCAGGAAGTGCGCGATTTCCGCCGTCGCCGGGGCGAAGGTCTGACGCTGATGATGCTCGAGCGGCTGGATGCGGGGACGGACACGTCCTTTCACGATGCCTGGGTGGCGCTGGAGTCTGATTTGGGCAGGCCCGTTACCGTCATCGCCGACCAGGTGGAAGAAGTGTTCACCCGGCGTAACCCGGAGTTCCCCAGGGAACTGGATGACTTCCTCGACGGTCTGGTCCCGATGTACGCGAAGACGACGGCGCGGCCGCAGGGGAAGCTGATCCTCAGTTTCCGCAAGGAGTGGGTGCAGGATATCAAGCGACGCCTCGAGGAGCGCAAGCTGCCGCACACGGTTCGTTACCTCGAGTCCCTCGACCGGCGCGGCATCGTAGAGGCGATCGAGGGACCGGCATCCACGAAGCGCCTGCGGGAGAAATACCAGCTCACCATCGAGGACGGCCTGGCGGACACGATGGCCGTCCAGCTCCTGAGTGATGCCGAGGCGGCCATCGCCCCCACACTGCAGATTCGGCTGGGCCGGATGTGGGAGAGCGCTGGTTCACCCCCGGTGTTCGACACCGAGCTCTACGAGCGGCTGGAGAACGAGGGCTTCGGCCTTGATCAGTACCTCGACCAGGAATTCGAGCTCTTGCGGAAACGCCATGGGGAGATACTGGACAGTGGTCTGGCGCTCGACGTGCTGGAGTTTCACACCACTCCTCGGGGCACCGCGGAGGCCCGCACGCAAGGGGAGCTGGAAGGGCGTTACGCCCACCGGCTCGAAGCAGTGGAGGCTTTCATCGCCGACTGCAAAGAGCGCTACCTGTTGGTGAGCATCACCACGACCCGGACCACCCACGAAGGACGGTTCGAAACGGAACAGACGCGCCTGGCCCACGACACCCTCGCGCCGTTGATACGTGAGCGTTTCGACAAATCCCCCCGCCCCGGTCAGCGGGCCCGCCGCATCCTCGAGAACCGCGCAGTCGACTGGCAGGCGGAACCTTATGGCGCCCCGCTGGACGATGCCGATCTGGGTACTGTCGAAAGCGGCACCACCGGAATGCGTGACCGGGACGCGGCCGAACGTCGTCTGGTGGCGGCCAGTGTCGAGGAGCGGTTCAGGCGCGAGGAGGAGATGCGCCAGCGCCAGCGGATCAGGCAGCGCAACCAGCGGATCATCCGGGGCTTGGCCGCCGCCCTGGTCCTGTTCGGTGCGGTCGCCGCATTCTGGGGCTACCGCGCCAGCCAACGCGCGGACCAGGTGTTCGCGACCGGCATGACCGCGCTGGCGGGCACCCAGGAAGATCCATTGATGGCGAGCCTGCTGGTTGCGAGCCTGAAGGGCTATGATGAACCGGCAAACGGCGTCCAGGTCGCGCTGGACGTCGCGCAGCGGACCGTGCCGCTGGATGTCATGTCGGCGCATGAAGACGAGGTTGTCGCTCTTGCCTGCAGTCCTGATCAGCGAAGTGTCGTCACAGCATCATGGGATCAGTTTGCGCGGGTCTGGACCCCTGACGACGGGGGGGAACCCATTACCCTAAGTGGTCACTCGGAGAGAGTGAATGGCGCAGTATTCAATCGCAACAGTTCGCAGGTCCTCACCTGGGGTGCGGACGGATTCGCGTATTTGCACATGTCGGACGGCACCGGTTCGGCGACGCCGGTGGGCAAACACGAATCTGGCATCGAGAGCGCGCAGTTCAATCCGCAGGATGGCACCCTTCTTGTGACGGGAGCCAAAGACGGCTCGGTGAGCGTCTGGGACATCGGCCCTTCGGCTTCGGCCGCGGATGCGCGGTGTATCGCTTCGCCAGCCGGCGGCGAGGTGGACGGCCAGCAATCGATGTGCAGAATCCGGGTGCTGGTCGATCAGGGCGACGAAATCGTCACGGTGCAGTATAGCCCCGATGGGCGGTACCTGGCCGCGGTCACCTACGGAAGCGGACTGCGCCTGTGGAACGCGCGGGACTACCGTGAATACGACGCCGGGCCGCTGCATGTCGGAGAAATTCTGTACGCAGGGTTCAGCCCGCCCGATCCGGCCGGTGACAGCCCGTACCTGGTCACCACCTCGGGTGACCTAGAGGGGGATGACAATACGGCGAAAATCTGGCGGCTGGCCGCGCTCGAAGACGGCCACGGCCTTGCAGACCCCATTGTCCTCGACGGGCACTCGGATTATGTGAACGGCGCCTCTTTCAGCCCACGGGGCGACCGGATTGTGACCGTCTCGGACGATCACAAGGCGATCTACTGGGACGTGGACAACTCCGCCAGGAGGGTGGAGCTGAGCGGACACACCGAGCGCGTTACCGCGGCCCGATTCAGCAGCGATGGTGAGTACGTCGTCACCACTGCGGACGACGATACCGCCCTGGTCTGGAAGGTGGCTACGCTGGACAAACAACTGCAGGTGAAGTCGGATACGGAACTGTCGGAGGCGTTGCCGGCGACACCACTGTCCGAGGGTTCCGGAGCGCTCGCGGTCGGAGTGATCGTCGTGACCGACGCGGGCCGCACTACGGATCTAGGGGTGCTGGATATCGCGGTGAATGGCCGGGAGATTGCCTGGACCGATGAGCCCTCGGCGGGTGCCGGCCCAAAGCTGGAGATCGCTGAATGGGTGGCGTCCGACGCCGGCACATACACGCTGTCCGCGGCCGACGTGGGTGCCTACGACGAGGGCCGTTGGTCGTGCCGGGACCAGGATGACCCCGTCGAGGTGACCGGGGGCGGGCTTTTCAGCGGCTCCGAGGTGACCGTGGCGCCGGGGCAGTTGGTCACCTGCCTCATCACCAGCACGAGCCTGCCACTGCCCTTCATGAAATTGGAGTCGCATTCCGACAACGTCAAAGACGCGGTGTTCTGCGGAAACGGCAACCATGTGGTCACGGCCTCGAGCGACCGGACTGTGCAACTCTGGGACCTGCGCAGGAATGCGGAGCCGCTGGTTCTGGTCAGGCGGGATTCTGTGGCCACCGACGTTGAATTCAACCACGACGGCAGCCTCATCGCCGCCGCGTTCGAGGGGCACAAGGCACTGGTCCTCGAACTCGGTCAGGGCGATTTCAAGGTCCTGAGGGAGCGGCCGCTAGGCTACGCGAGGACCGTCGACTTCAAGCCTTCCGGTGAATTATCCGTGAGAAACCATGTGCTGATCGTATCGAAGCGAGAGGCGACGGCACGGTCTTATACGCTGGTGGAGGAATGGCCGGTCGCGGCCGGCGAACCCCTGATCAAAGCCGAGTCCTCAAACGGTTCATTCGAATCAGCACTCTACGCCCCGGACGGCCTGTCGTTTGTCACCGCCAGTAGCCGCGGTTTCGCCGAAATCCGTGCCGTCAACACGGGTGAAAAACTCGATTGCTGTGAGTCGCACGGCAAGGGCACGTTCTACGCCGAGTTCAACCCAGCCGGCAACAGGGTCGTAACCGCCATGCGGAGCAGGAAGGCCGTAATTTCGGAGGTTCGGGATCACAGGACGACGGAGGATGACCCACCTCCGCTGCTGGAGCGGGGCGACCACCGCCTTACTGTGGACAAGGCCGTATTCAGCCCCGATGGCAAATACGTGGCGACGGCATCCCGGGACAAGGACGTTCGCATCGCTTCCGTCGACGGCACCGAAAAGGAAAGGGTCTACCAGGGGCATGAAGGGCGCGTCTACAGTGTCGCTTTCAATCGGGCCGGAACGCTCCTGGTCAGCGCCTCGGCCGACGGCGAGGCCAGAATCTGGAAAGTAGCCGATCCCGATACTCCCCCCATTCGTCTGCGGGCCGACGGTTCGGCCATTCGCGATGCGGAATTCAGCCCAGACGGCAGGCGCGTCGTAACCGCATCGAGTGACGGCGCCGTGAGGGTCTGGCGCTTCCAGTGGGACGACCTTCTCGAGTACCTGGAGCATTCGACCCGAGTCTGCCTCGACGCCAAACGGTGGGTGAAGCTCCTCGGTGAAGCAGAATTGAAGACCGCGGAGCGGAGATACGATGAATGCCGCCAGAAAAAGCGGGGGATTGCAGCGCTCGCCACGGGGCCACCAGCAGCACGCAGATTGGACTGAACGGCCAAATCAGAAACTTAGGTTAAGTTGCAAAAGCATGATCGTACATGCTTTACTTTGACCAGAGGGAATCGAATAGGGCATTGGTCCAGTGGTCTGGTCGCCACTCAGCGAACGCCTGAAATCGGGACGGGCAAGGGTTGCCAATATGACAAAAGGGGTATCGATCTCATTTGCGCTCGGGATTGCACATGCAATTCCCGGCAGGCAGGTCGACGTGCCAGGCTTATGCGCGGTGACCGGGCCGGGCCCCGCGGAAGTGGGGCGGTGAAGCCAGGGCTGCCGGTATCGCGCTCGACGGCGCTGCTGGCAGCGAGTTGTTTCGGAGTGTTCTGTGCAACGGCCGAGGCACAATCCGTCATGGACCCAGCTCAAGCCTTCGAACAGGAAAACTACCTGGAGGTCATCAGGCTTCTGAGTGCCCGGGAACCGGATCCGGCGGCACTGCGCATCCTGGCCTTGTCCTATTTTCACGAAGGGGATTTCGATCAGGCTCGGCCGCAACTGGAAAGA
>CALKKN010000245.1 GCA_937995275.1 uncultured Lysobacterales bacterium
AGGACCAGGTCGCCCATGCCGGCCAGCCCCATCAGGGTCTGGTCCCGGGCGCCCAGTTCGCGGCCCAGGCGCATCATCTCGGCCAGGCCGCGTGTCACCAGCGCCGCCCGCGCGTTGTCACCCAGCCCCATGCCGTCGCACATGCCCGTCGCGATCGCGAGGACGTTCTTGACCGAACCGCCCAGTTCGGCACCGACGATGTCGTCACTCGTGTAGGCCCGGAAATTCCCGGCATGAAGCAGGCGCGCGATCCGGGCGCAAAAGTCCGGAGCGGTTCCGGCCACGGTCACCGCGGTCGGCAAACCGGCCGCGACCTCCAGGGCGAAGGATGGACCGGTCACCACCGCAAGCGGCCGGCTGTCGCCGAACAGGCGCCGGGCGGGTTCGTGAAGGAACTTACCGGTCCCCGGCTCCAGCCCCTTGCAGGCCCACGCGATTCCCTGCCCGGCCCGCAACCAGGGCCCGACCTGCTCGATCAGTCCCACGAAGGCGTGCGAGGGCGCGACCACCAGGAGTTCTTCCGAGCGCCGCACGGCCGCCTCGATATCAGTCTCCAGGATGAGGTCGGGGGGCAGCGGATAATCGGGCAGAAACCGCTCGTTGCGGCCCGCGGCGCGCATTGCCTCGAGGTGCGCGGTGTCAATGTCCCACAGCACCGGTTGCGCGCCCGCGCGCGATAGCTGCATCGACAACGCCGTGCCCCAGGACCCGGCCCCGAGCACGGCAACGACTGTCCTCGGGACCGCCGCGGTGATGTCGCCGCCGGGCACCACGTCTTCAGTCGTCGGTCTGAAACTCCGCCGCGACGATTTCCTCGTCGCCCTGTTGACCAGCGGCCCCCTGTTGCTGCTCGTTCGCCAGTTGTTGCATGCGCTGGGCGTACAGCTGTTCGAAGTTCACCGGCTGAAGGGTCAGCGGTGGGAAGCCACCATCGTTGACCAGACCGGAAATCGTCTGGCGGGCGTACGGAAACAGGGTGCCGGGGCACATCGTGTTGATGACCGCGTGATGGGTCTGGTCGTTGAAACCTGCAATCAGGAATATTCCCGCCTGCGCCACTTCGACGAGGTAGGCGGTCCGTTCGCCGACGGTAGCCGTAACAGTGACCGTGAGCACGACCTCGTGGACATTCTCACCGAGCTCTTCGACGCGCTGCGAGAGCGTCATCTTGACATCGGCCTGCCCTGTTTCCTGGAATATCTGCGGCGCGTTGGGCAGTTCGAGGGATACATCCTTGGTGTACAGCTTCTGGATCTGGAACTGAGCTGACGCAGCCTCTTCCGGGCTCATGACGGGTTCCTGATTCTGTTCTTCTGCCATGGTAATTCACTCTCTGTGATTGGGGCAGCCCTTTCGTTCGGGGCGGCACAGGGTAGACGCGGATTATCTCATTATTTGGTCGTGACGGGGAACTGCTCGCTGCGCCACTGCGTCATACCGCCCTTGAGCACCGCCACCTCGGTCGCGCCGAGCTTGCGCAGGCTGTTGGCCGCGGCGACGGCGGTCTGGCCCGACTTGCACACCACCAGGACTTTCTTGTCACGCAGCTTCTGAACCTCCGCATCCGGACTGGCCAGCCGGGACGGCAGCAGGTTATTCGCGTTCACGATGTGCCCGCGATTGAAGTCGGCGACCGGAGAGATGTCAACGATGACGGCATTGGGGTCATTGATCCAGGGCACCGCCTGGGCCGGCGACAGTTCCCTGACCCCGCGCACCTGGCGCATCATCTCGGTCCACACCAGCAGTCCCAGGACCGCCACGAAACCGCCGATCAACAGGGGATGATTCACCGTAAACTCGACTAACTGGTCCATCCTGCATGCTCATTTGTGGAATAATGTCGCATTCCCACGCCAGCGGACCGGTTCGCTGATTTACGTCGAGCGAACCTGCCCGTTGTGGGCCAGTCTCATCTGGAGTCTGGCGCACTGGTTTGCAAGTGGTGACGCCGACGAAATGCTGTAAGCCGAGGACGGGCAAATGAACGACAGACCGCGCCGCAAGCCGCTGGTGCTGATGATTCTGGACGGATGGGGCCACCGGGAAGCCGGGGACGGCAACGCCATCGCCATGGCGGACACGCCGTACTGGGACCGGCTGTGGGGCAACGACCCCCATTGCCTGATAGAGACTTCCGGGGAGGCGGTGGGCCTGCCTGCCGGACAGATGGGCAATTCGGAAGTCGGGCACATGAACATCGGTGCCGGCCGGATTGTGTTCCAGGACTATTCGCGCATTGAAAACGCCATTGCGGACGGCAGTTTTTTCGACAACGAGCAGCTCAGCGCAGCGGTCGACGCGGCGGCGGCAGCCGGCGGAGCGGTCCACATCATGGGCCTGCTCTCGCCCGGCGGCGTGCACAGCCACGTCGATCATTTCCTGGCGACCATCCGCCTCGCCGCCGAACGCGGCGCGCGCGCCATCACCGTGCACGCATTCCTGGACGGCCGCGACACGCCGCCGCGCAGCGCCGAACCCTCCGTCAACCGCATGCAGGAACTGCTGGATACCATCCCGGGGGCCTCCTTCGGCACAGTCGCCGGCCGCTACTATGCGATGGACCGCGACCGGCGCTGGGACCGGGTGGAGAAAGCCTACCGGGCCATTGCCCTGGGGGTCGCGGACCACCCCGCGGCAAGCGCCCGACAGGCGTTGGAGCAGGCGTATGAACGCGGCGAAAACGACGAGTTCGTGCAACCGACGGTCATCGGCGGCGCCCCCGGCGTCCACGACGGCGACGCGATCATTTTCGTCAATTTCAGGGCCGACCGGGCGCGCGAACTGACCATGGCGTTCGTCGCGGAGCCGTTCGATGGATTCGAGCGCGAGAAGCCGGACCTGGCGTACTTCGCCTGCATGACCGAGTACATGGCCGGCCTGCCGGTCTCGATCGCCTTCCCCCCGGAAACGTTCCCGCACCTGCTGGGCGAGGTGCTGGCCGACCACGGGCTGCACCAGTTGCGCATCGCCGAGACGGAGAAGTACGCCCATGTGACGTTCTTCTTCAACGGCGGCCAGGAGGAGCCGTTCCCGGCCGAGGACCGCGTGCTGATCCCCTCGCCCAAGGTGGCCACCTACGACCTGCAACCGGCCATGAGCGCCCCGGAACTGACCAGCCGGCTCGTCGAAGCCATACGTTCCGGCGAATTCGACGTGATCGTCTGCAACGTCGCGAACCCCGACATGGTGGGCCACACGGGTGTCCTGGATGCGGCGATCGAGGCGGTTGGCGCGGTCGACCAGTGCCTGGCCGCGGTATGCGACGCGATCGACTCGGTGGGCGGGGAAATGCTGATCACCGCGGACCACGGCAACATCGAACAGATGACCGATCCGGCCAGCGGCCAGGCACACACCGCACACACGACCAACCCCGTCCCACTGGTTTTCCATGGCCGCCCGGCACGGATGGCGGCCAGCGGCTCGCTGCGCGACTTGGCGCCCACCATGCTCGCCTTGCTGGGGCTGCCGCAACCGCCGGAGATGACCGGGCGGTCGTTGCTGGAACTCGAAGGTGGGGTTGTCTGAACCCACGGTTCGAAGTCATCGCCGGGCCTGCCGGGTGACGGCGCTCGTGGTCCTGCTGGCGTTGCCGGCCGCAGTCC
>CALKKN010000246.1 GCA_937995275.1 uncultured Lysobacterales bacterium
CGCTGCTCAGCGGCAGCATTCTTCCCGGCGTCACGAGGGATTCGCTGCTGCAGTTGGCGCGGCTGCAGGGCCTGGAGGTCGTCGAGCGGGCCATTCCCGTCGACGAACTGCTCGATGACATCGCCGCGGGCCGCTGCACCGAGCTGTTCGCCTGCGGCACGGCGGCGATTGTCTGCCCGATTGCGGCGGTTGGCGAGGAAGACGGGTCGGCAGTCGGGCTGGCCGAGCGCGGCCGGGTGGCGAATCAACTCCGCGCCGCGATACTGGATATCCAGGAGGGGCGCGCGGACGATCCCTTTGGCTGGATGGTGAAGGCGGCCGATACGGCAGAATTGACTGCGCGAATGAATTAAAGCCGGTTCCGCGCCATGAATTCGACCAAGTTTCGTCTTCGACCGTCGCCGCTTCTGCGGCGAGCCTGGTTGTCGCTGATTCTGGCCGCCGCGTGGTCTGGCGCGCAGGCGGATCAGCTGGTCATCGAGGTGGAGGGGATAGGCGATCCCCTGCTGGCGAACGTTCAAAGCCGCGTTCGGGCTCTGCGGGTCGCCGGCGGCCCACGCCTCTCCCGCCGCCGCCTCGATCGGCTGACCGAGACCGCGGAGCGGGAGGCGGCACTCGCCCTGCGGCCGTTAGGCTACCACCACGCTGCTGCCACCGGCAGGCTGAATCCCGTGGACGAGAACGGTTGGCGCCTGGTGCTCAGGGTCGATCCAGGCCCGCCGCAGACCGTGGCCACTTCGCTGGTCGAAGTCACGGGTCCCGGTTCCGGGCTCACCGAAATCGAGGAATGGAAATCGCAGTGGCCGCTGGGGCCGGGCCGGGTGATGGATCAGACGGTTTGGGAGGCGCAGAAACAGGACGCGCTCGACCTGCTCGAGAAGCAGGGATACCTGGGCGCCCGGTACCTGGAACACGTCATCGAGATGGACCTGGACCACAACACCGCCGATACGCGTCTGGTGCTGGACACCGGCCCGCAGGCCGTTATGGGCACAGTCACCTTCGAACAGGATGCGGTGAGCCCCGGTATCCTGGAACTGTTGCCCCGCTTCGCTGAAGGGCAGGCATACAGCGCTTGGCTCATGGAAAGATTCCGGTTGGACCTGTGGCGCACCGGCTACTTCAAGGACATCGAGATCATCGAGGAACGACGTCTGGAGGACGAGCCGCCCACCGTCGACCTGGTGGTGCGAGCCACCCCCCGGCTGCCAAGCACCTACCAGGGCACGATCGGATTCGGAACGGATACGGGCATTCGGGCGCAGCTGTTCTGGACGCGTCACCTGATTTCCGAACGCGGCGATTCCCTCGACACCGGCGTCGGCTGGCAGCAGGAGTTCAACGAGTACTCGCTGCGCAGCGGCTATCGGCTGCCCCGGCGGTCCAAGGCCCGTGACTTCTGGGTCGCCGATTTCCTGGTCAACCGCAAGAACCAGGATCTGGAAGTCAGAGTCAGCGATCTGGGCGACGACTTCGTACGCCTTTCGAAAGGCACGATCACCGACTACTCCATCAAAGGCGGGCGCCTCATCATTCGCGACTTCTCGCAGGGCCACCAGCAGATATTCGAGACCTGGTACGGTCAATACGTATACGAAACCGTTTCCTACAACCTCGGCGAACTGGACGATGAACTCCCTGTTGTCAATATCGAGGGCGAGCTCGCGTCGCTGACGGAAAATCCCAGCGCCTTGAGCATCGGCGTCCAGTGGGACTGGCCGCACATCCTGGGGCGCGGATTCCAGACCGTCGGGCACCACCACCGAGCCTGGCTGTTCACGGCGCAGGAGGCATGGGGCTCCGAGCGGGAGTTCACCCAGGCCTACCTGTCGTCCAGTTGGCACCGGATGCTGGGGCAGCGCTGGAAACTCCTGCTGCGCGGCGAGGCCGGTTACACGGACGCGGCGGTTTCGGACATCAGGCTCGAACTGGAGGATCGCACTCTGGAACTGTCGGTCACCGATCTGCCGAACCTGTACCGCTTCAAGGCCGGCGGGAGCCGCAGCGTTCGCGGTTACTCCTTCGAGTCGCTGAGCACCAACGGAATCGGCTCGAACCACATCGTCACCGCCAGCGTCGAACTGGAGATGAACTTCCTGGCCAACTGGTCGCTGGCGGCGTTTTTCGATGCCGGCAATGCCTTCAACGACTGGAGCGATGTCGAGTTGCGGAAAGGCGCCGGCGTCGGCGTGCGCTGGTACTCCATTGCAGGCGCCATTCGACTGGACTTCGCGCAGGCCCTCGACCTCGAAGGCGATCCCTGGCGGATTCACTTCACCATCGGGACACCACTGTTATGACCCGCCGGCGCCTGTACCTGTCGATCCTGCCGGCCCTGGTAATCCTGCTGGCGGCCGGCGGGTTCTATACGCTGCTGCACACGGAACCCGGCGCGCGGTGGATTTGGCAGCGCGTGGCCGGCCTGGTCCCGGGCCAACTGCAGGCGGCGGCCGTGTCCGGCGATCTGCGGTCCGGGTTGCGCCTGCAGCAGGTGAGCTATGGCGACGAGTCGCTGTCGCTGCAGGTGGACCGGGTGATGTTGCGTCTGGATTTTGACCTGCTGCCGCTTTCGGTGGCGGTTCACGATCTGGAATTCGGCGTGCTCGAAATCCATTCGGAGGATGCCGGGGAAGGGGAGGTGGTCGCCCCGGAAGAAGCGTTGGCCGCGCTGGAACTCCCGCTACCGGTCGAATTCGTGGACGTTCGCGGCGAACGTATCGCATGGCGCGCGGCCGATGATTCGGGCATCGACGTCGGGCCCTTCGCATTCTCGGCTTCCTGGCACGAGCGCCTGGAAGTGACGGACATCGATCTGAGCCTCGCAACCCCTGAGATGAGCTGGCGGGGTGGGGTGGAACTCGCCCTGCAGGAGCCGTTCGCCGTTGCCCTGGAGGCCAGGGGCGATGTGGCGGCGGCCGGGATTGGCCTGCAGGAGCCTCTTGAACTGGAAGTCCGCATCGGCGGGGACCTCGGCGCGCTGCGCCTGGATGCTCGATCAAACCAACCCCAGGTGACGCTGGGGGGTACGCTGAGCGATCTATTCACAACCCCAACGTGGGACCTTCAGGTGTCGGCGGGTCGGTTGCCGTGGCCCCTGGACGCAGCGGAACCGCTGCTGGTGATCGACCGACTCGAGGCCAGCAGCTACGGCCGGATCGACGATTACGGACTGGAACTGGATGCGCGACTCGGCGCAATCGCCCTCGCGGGCGTGGGGGAAGCGCATGGCCGACTGCTCGGAAAAGGCGATGGGCAGGGGTTGCGGATCGACCTGCTCGAGGTCAGCTCCGAAGCCCTGGTGCTGGACGGCGCCGGCCGCGTGGAGTGGAGCGATGGGCTGGCCGCCGAAGGGACCCTCGATATTGAACGGCTGGACCCGACGCCGTGGTTCGAGGGCTGGGGCCGGGCGGCGCCATTCGAGGGACGCGTGGAAGCTGCCTGGAGGGACAACCGGGTCGAATTCACGGCAAGTGACATCGGGGCGCCCGGCACGGTCGCGAATCTCGCGGCTTCGGGCGCCTTCGATGCGGGCAGCGACACGATTGAAGCCGAGGTCGAATGGCAGGACGCGGCCTGGCCGCCCGGCGCCGATGCGCCGGACGTCGAGAGCCGGGTCGGCAGGGCGCACCTCGCCGGGCGACTGGAGGCGTGGAGTCTGGATGCGGATCTGGAACTCGCCGCGGCGGACCTTCCGACAGGCCGCCTGCGTCTGCAAGGCACGGGGGATCGCGACGGCGCGGCGCTGGAAATTCCACGTGGCGAGGTCCTCGGGGGCACCCTGGCGGGAACGCTCGAGGCGCGCTGGGCGCCCGTCCTGTCGTGGTCGGCCAGGGCCCGCATTACCGACCTGTCCACCGCCCCGCTGGCCCCGGCGTGGCCCGGCCGGATCAGCGGGGAGGTCGCGCTCCGCGGGCGGCTGGAGCCGCAGGAACTGGACGTCGAAATCCGCAAGCTCGTTGGCATCCTCCGCGACCGGCCGCTCAATGCGAGCGGCGATGTGCGGGTCCGGGACAGCCGCATCACGGCGCGGGATCTGGGGTTACGCTACGGCACCTCGGAGGTGTGGCTCGACGGCGACCTCCGGGCGCAGGAGGGCCTGGCCCTGCGGGCGCAGATCGAATCGCTGGCTGACTTTGTCGACGGGGCAGCCGGATCGCTGGCCGGGGAAGGTATGATTTCGCTCGATCCCGCCACCCCGTCTGTGCGGCTGAACCTGCAGGGCCGCGGCCTTTCCTGGGGCGATTACTCTGCCGACACGCTGAGCGTTGTCACGGATCCGGGGGCTGATGCCGATTTGCGTGTCGTGGTGGAGGGCATCGGCGCGGGCGAGACCCGGATCGATACGCTGACGTTGAGCACGGGCAGCGAACGGCCGCTTGACCGAATCGACGCCGGACTCATCGTCGCGGACACGCGCCTGGCCCTGGGCCTGTCCGGCAGTGTCGTCGACTGGGCGGCGCCGCTGGCCGACGGTTGGACGGGGTCGCTCAGCCGGCTGCGTTTGGAAGGCGAAACCAAGGGGTGGATCGAACTTCTGGAGCCTGCCGCCCTGTCGGTTAAGGGCGACGCGGTCAGCTTCGAGCAGGCGTGCTTCCAGGGGCATCGCAACGGCCGGTTGTGCGTGGGGGGCCACTGGCGGGGGGCGGCCGAACGCAGGCTGGAGGCAACGCTGGAGAATGTGTCACCCGATCTCGCGTTGAGCCTGGCGGATTCCGATCTCACGTTTACCCAACTGCTGTCCGGGACCCTGGCGTGGGAGCAGAGCGGAGCGGCGAAACCGGAGGCAACCGTGGACTTGCGCATCTCGGCTGGCGAGGTGCAAATCGCCGGCGAGGATGAGCCGATACTCTCAACCGGACAGGGCAAGTTTGGCTTCGAGATGGCCGGGGGGCGCCTGTTTGCCGGCAACCTCGACATCCCCCTGCCTGGTGTGGGTGGCATCGACACCGACTTCAGCGCGCCCGATTTGTCGGATGGTCTGGCGTCGCCCGTAGGAGGCCGGCTCCAGCTGAGCCTGCGGGACATCGAACCGGTATTGCACCTTCTTCCCGGGTTCGAGGGGTCATCGGGTCCGGTCACCGCGGACATGCGCTTTTCGGGCACGCTGGCCGATCCGCGGCTCGCCGGGCAGGCTTCGCTGGTCCGGGGCCGCATTTCGCACTTCGCATCGGGCCTGCTTCTCGACAACCTGCAGTTGAGCGGCGAAGTCAATGAATTCGACCAGACGGAGCTGATCGGTACGTTCCGGGCCGGCGAGGGGCAGGGAACGATCAGGGTGGTGGTAAATTTAGACGACATCCTGGAGCCGGCGGTGCTGTTCGAACTGGACGGCGAAAACCTGACGCTGGTCAATGTCCCCGACCTCAACCTGAAGGCCGACCCGGACCTGCGCCTCGTGTGGCGCGAAAGTACGCTCAACGTCGCGGGACGTGTCAGGGTGCCCGAGGCCCGGCTGTCGCCGCGCTATCTGCCGACTGCGGCCGCGGTCGAAAGCCCGGACGCGGTGATCGTCGCCGGTGAGGACCCGCACGCGCGGCCGGACCAGGCTGACGCGCGTGAATGGGCCATCCGCGGCGAACTGGAACTGGAACTGGGCGAAGACGTGCGAGTGGAACTCGAGCGGGCCCAGGCCCGCCTGAGCGGCACGGCGGTATTCGGCTGGGACGGGCAACCGATGCCGGTGGCGACCGGCGGTTTCGGCCTGACCGGTGAGCTACTCGCGTACGGGCAGTTGCTCAGGGTAACGGAAGGCCGGGTCAACTTTGGCAACCGGCCGGCTGACAATCCATTCCTGAACATCCGCGCGGAACGCGAGATATTCGGCAATTCCCAGGTCAGGCGCGCGGGCGTGCTGGTCACGGGGACCCTCAGGCGGCCGGTGCTGGAGACCTACACCGAACCGATGACCACGCGCGAGCGGGCCCTGGCATTGCTGGTGACCGGCAGCGACTTCGACTACGAGCAGGGCGTCGGGGCCGTCGAGGTCGGGATGTACGTGGCGCCCAGGCTGTTCATCAGTTACGGCGTCGGGCTGTTCGACGACCAGAACGTCATCAGCGCCCGGTTTGATCTGGGCAAGGGCTTTGGCGTCAAGGCCACCTCGGGCCAGCGGGAGGCGGGCGTAGACATCAGCTATACCATCGACCGCTGATTTCGTACGCTCGAATATCGATTATCATGGTCTGCTCCCGCCCCGTCCGCGTCCAAGTTGGGTGGTTGCCATCTGGCGGGGCAGCAAGGACAACCAGCTGAGGTATACATCATGACGGCAATGACCGAACTGACCCCCATGCAGGTGCGCGTTCTGGGCGCGTTGATGGAGAAGAAGGAGACCACTCCGGAACAATACCCGCTGACTCTCAATGCCCTGCGCAATGCCTGCAACCAGAAAT
>CALKKN010000247.1 GCA_937995275.1 uncultured Lysobacterales bacterium
GGCTATTCTCACCGCAACGGCCCGGATAACCAAGCGCCGGTGCTATACTCGATGCCTTGATGCGCAGCCTCTATTCGCTTCTCCTCTACGCCGCGACGCCACTCGTGCTGCTGTACCTGTTCCTGCGCGGCCTGCGCAGTCGGGGCTATCTGCGCCGGTGGCCCGAACGATTCGCTTTTTTTTCCCCACCGCCGCGCAGGGGCGGCATCGCCATCCATGCCGTTTCAATGGGCGAGGTCAACGCCGCCAGCGAACTGGTGCGGGAGCTGGCCAGGCGGTTTCCGGACGAGCCGCTCTATTTCACCACACTGACGCCTACAGGCTCGGACCGGGTCAGCGAGCTGTTCGGCGGCAAGCTGTTCCACGTCTACGCGCCCTTCGATCTGCCCGGCGCCGTGCAGCGTTTCCTCGGGCGCCTGCAGCCGCGCCTGCTCGTGATCATGGAAACCGAAATCTGGCCCAATTTGTTCCATGCGGCCGGTACCCGGGGCATTCCCATGCTGATCGCGAACGCCCGGATCTCCCCGCGTTCCTTCGAGCGATACCGGCGTATCCGCCCCCTGACCGCGGCGGCACTCGACCAGGTCGCCCGCATCGCCGCGCAAAGCCCCGCGGATGCCGAACGACTCATCGGCCTCGGCGCGGACCAGGCACGCATCAACATCACCGGCAATCTCAAATTCGACCTGAAGCTACCGCCCAGCCTGCTCGAACAGGGCGAAGTTCTGCGGCTGGCCTGGGGAACCCAGCGGCCGGTACTGGTCGCGGGCAGCTCGCACGAAGCCGACGAGCGGCCGCTGCTGGCGGCGTTCGGCCGACTGCTGCCCTCCTTTCCCAACGCATTGCTGGTGCTGGTCCCTCGACATCCGGAGCGTTTTGGCAAGGCAGCCCAGTTGGCACGCAATGCCGGCCTGAGGGTGGCACTGCACAGCGAGGGCGCAGGCTGCCCGCTCTCTGCTCAGTGTTTTGTCGTCGATGCGATGGGTGAATTGCTGCGGTTCTACGCGGCCAGTGACGTCGCTTTCGTCGGCGGCACGCTGGCGCCGATCGGCGGCCACAATCTGCTGGAGCCGGCGGCACTGTCCCGGCCGGTGCTCTTCGGGCCGCACACCGCAAACGTCGCGGACATCGCGCCACAACTGCTGAATGGCGGGGCGGCGATTCAGGTTGCGACAGAGGAAGAACTCGGGGAGGCATTGACGACGCTGTTCGGCGACGCCGAATTGCGTGACCGCATGGGGCGGGCGGGCTTCGAACTGGTCAGGAACGGTCAGGGTGCGGTGGGCCGCACCCTGGCAATCATCGAAGAAATGCTCACTGCAGAAGCTGGTTGACGACCTGCAGATCCGCGGCGTTAAGCAGTCCGGCCACGCTCTTCAGTCGTAGGTGGCGGATGATGTAGGCGTGCCGGGCGACCGAGTTGTCGCGCTGGGCCTGGTACTTGCGCTGTTCGGCAATCAGCACGTCGACGATCGTACGCGTGCCGACCTCGAAACCGGCCTGTGTCGCCTCCAGTGCGCTCTCGGCCGAAATGCTGGCCTGCCTGAACGCCTCCACTTCCTGGATGCCGGCAATTACGGCCCGGTACGCGTTTTGCGCTTCGCGCACGACAGCGCGCTGTACGTCGTCCAGGTCCTGCCCGGCCGCGTCCAGCAGGTACCGCGCCTGGCGCGTCCGGGCGCTGACCCGGCCCCCCTGGTAAATCGGAATGTTCAGAAGTAACTGCAGGGCATAGTCGTCCCGTTTCAGGCTGCCGCTACGCTGCAGGCCGGTGATGGGGTCTGTGTATTGGTACTTGTTGTTGTCGAAACGGCTGAGGTTGCCGAGCAGGTCCAGTGTCGGGAAGTGGCCCGATCGGGCCAGGCGCATGTTCGCTTCGGCAACTTCGGTCGCCGCCCGGCTCGACAGCACCGAAGGGTTGGTCTGCAGGGCGGTGTCGACCCATTGGTCGCCATTGTTCGGATCGGGCTCAACCAGCGGCAGGACTTCCTGCAGCGCGTCGTATTGTTCAAAGTACCTGCCGGTCAGTTCCCGCAGCGCCTCCTTGGCGTCGGCCAGGTTGTTTCTGGCCACGATGGCGCGGGCCCGAGCGTTGTCATAGCTGGCACGCGCCTCGTGCACGTCAGTGACCGCGGTCAGGCCGACTTCGAAGCGCTGCTCGGCCTGCTCGTACTGCCGTTGGAACGCCTTTTCCTCGGCCTCCGCAAAGGTGACGCCGTCCGTAAGGGTCAGCACCAGGAAGTAGTTCTCCGCCACGCGCAACAGGAAATCCTGGTAGGCGACCTGGTAAATCGCTTCAGCCTGGCTGATCTGGCCGCGAGCGACGTCCAGCGCTTCGTAGTTTTCCTGGCGGTAAAGCGCCTGCCGTAGATCCAGGCTGTAGGTGTTTTGATCGATTTCGTTTTCGATCGTTTCCGGAAATCCCGGTATGTCGGTCTCGGCGTCGCCCCGGGCCCAGTTGCCGCTGGCGCCCAGCTGCGGCAGCAGGTTGGCCCGGGCAATGGCCTTGTTTTCCCCGGTGGCCTGCCGCCGGAAGTCCGCGGCGCGCAAACGGGGGTCGCTCTCGAGGGCTAGATCATGCACCCCCATCAGGTCAACGGCCAGGGCCGGTGCGGACAGCAGGCCCGCAACGGCCAGGCAGAACAGCTTCGGTTTGATCGACATGGTTGACTCCATAACCCTAGAATTCGAATTCCGGCGGCTTCTCCGAGTGCAACAGCCGCTGGAGATCAGTTTCGAACAGACTTTCGACGGACCAGTCCGTTACGCCCATTCGGCGCAACAGCTTCGCTTCCATTGCCGGCGATTCGCCGGTCACCGCGAAAAGCCTTCCGCCAGGATTGACCCAACCGAGGAATTGCTCCGGCACCACCGGCACCGACCCGGTAACGACAACCACGTCATGGGCCTGCTCAGGCTGCCATCCGCGCATCACGTCGCCGACAAACAGTTCGACGTTGTCAACTTCCTTGTCGCGCAGCTTGACTGACGCGCCCTCATGGAGATCCTCGAAAATCTCCACGCTGACGACCCGCATGGCGAGCGCCGCCAGGCAGGTTGTTACGAACCCGCTGCCCGTGCCGATTTCGAGCACGGTCTCGTCCGTCCCCAGCTCCAGCGCCTGCAGCATGCGCGCCTCGATTTTCGGCCGCATCATGGTCTGGTCGTTCTCCAGCGGGATGGCGAGGTCCGCGAACGCCAGTTTGCGGTAGCGCACGGGCACGAAATCTTCGCGATGAATGCGTTCCAGCAGTGCCAGCACCCGGCTGTCCAGAACCTCCCAGGGCCGAATCTGCTGTTCGACCATGTTAAAGCGCGCCTGTTCGAAATTCATGTTACGTTCCTGCTTGCCAGCGACCGGACGACCCGGTACAAACGCTCAAGGTTAAGCCCTAGCGGCCGCCGCATCAAGCGCAAGGGTGCGCGTTCATGACGCAGGCATTAAGTGCCATTAGTCACGCCGCGGCAACCGGTGCGCATACCCGCGGAGGGCGGCCGGGCGCCATCCGGATGCACTTGCGCCGGTGGCGGGCGTCACGTTATGTTCGGGGGTCCTGTTTACCTTGAGCATAGGCGCGCAACCGGTTCCGGGCGTGGGAGGGCAGTTTGCGATACCAGAGGGCAATAGTTGAAAGCAAACATGGGAAAATCCGGTCATGAGCAATGAATCCGATCGCCAGGAGAGCTTCAACGAGCTGGCCAATGCTTACGGCGCGGACCTGTACCGGTACGCCATGTGGATCTGCGGAAACGACGCGCTGGCCAAGGATCTCATTCAGGAGACGTATTTGCGGGCCTGGAAGGCCCTCGACAAACTGCAAGACAGGGGGGCGGCCAAGAGCTGGCTGATTACGATCCTGCGGCGGGAGTACGCCCGGACCTTCGAGCGTAAAGTGCCGAAGTTCACGGACGTGGACTCCGTTGTCGTGCCGGAGGAGAGCGAGTTGGAACCGGATGACCGGGTCGAACTCGACCTGTTGCGGCAGGGCATCCAGACCTTGGCGCCCAAGTACCGGGAGCCGCTGTTGATGCAGGTGGTGCTGGGTTATAGCTGCGAGGAAATATCCCGGGAACTCGGGGTCAGCAAAAGCGCGGTGATGACCCAGCTGTTCCGGGCCCGCGAACAACTGAAGGAAAAACTTCAAAAAGACGGAGTTACAGGCAATGTCCATGGACTTTTCTGAGTTCAAGCGTTTGCTGGGCGCGGACCCCCGAAGCCGGGATCCGGAGCTCCTGCGTGCGCGCGCCTCGTCGCCGGAATTCGAGCAGGCCGCGGCCGATGCGGAACGTTTCGAGGGCCTGCTGGCCCGCGCGGTCAAGCTGCCGGTCCCGGAGCAACTCATCGATGAGATACGCTCCACCCCGCAGCAGGCTTCGACGCGCGCCAGCGAACGCCGCTGGTGGCCGATGGCGATGGCGGCGGGCCTGCTGATCGCGATCGGGGCGGCCGGCCTGACGTGGAGGATGAATCCGAGTTGGGATTCGGTCGAAGACTACGTGAGTGACCACTATCGCCACGACGGGGCAGCGCTGCTGGCGAAGGCCGATGGCCGCGTGGCGAACGAGGTCCAAACCCTGTTGGCCGAATTCAACGTCGAGGCACTGCCTGATCTGGCGGCCATTGTCGGTGTCATTAAGTACTGCCCGACACCCGACGGCAAGGGTGTTCACATGGTGCTGAACTCGGAGAACGGGCCGGTTACCGTTATCTACATGCCGGACACACCCGTAACCGACCATATGCAGTTCACTTTCGATGGGCGTGAGGCCCTCCTGGTCGAGCTGAAATCCGGCTCGGCGGCCATCATCGGCAGCTCAGCGCAGCAGATCTCGAATCTGTATGCCCTGATTCAGGGTTCCATCGTACCCGCTCCCGGCGCCACCTGACCCTGGACAGGTCCGCGTCCACCAGGGCAGGGTAGCGCGGCGCCGAATCTGCTATCTTGCTCCGTATGATCATGCAACTTTCGCAACGGGCGCGTGTGCTCTGGATCACGGTCCCCGCGGCACTGGTTCTGCTGTGCCTGGTGGCCATGTTTTTCCTGAACCACGAACCGCCTGCATTCAATCCGGTCGGCCGGGCCAGTCTCCACGCTCAGGCTCATGGCCACCAGGTGGTCACCGGCTACACGACCACGGCAACCCTGATCGAAACGGTAGACGTCCTGCTGAACAAGCGCGGCGGGTACATGTCGAACGACATCATGCCGCCGTGGGTCTTTCTCGACAACGTGCCCAACTGGGAATTCGGCGTGCTCACCCAGGTGCGCGACTTGGCGCGGGCCATGCGCAACGATTTCAGCCGCTCGCAGACCCAGTCGACGGAAGACGCGGACCTGGCGGAAGCGGACCCGCTGTTTCATTACGACAGCGCCCGCTGGATCCCTCCAGATACCGAGGGGCGCTACCGCAAGGGTATGGACGCGCTGGAGCGCTACCTGACGCGGCTGTCCTCGCCCAGTGAACCGGGCGCACAGTTTTACACGCGCGCCGACAACCTCGCAGACTGGCTGGCAATCGTCGAAAAGCGGCTGGGGTCCCTGTCGCAACGGCTGTCGGCCAGCGTCGGACAGGTGCGCCTGAATACCGATCTGTCAGGCGATCCGGACGCACGGCAGTCGACCGACCGTCCGGACATTCTCATGGTGAAAACACCCTGGACACAAATCGACGACGTGTTCTACGAAGCCCGCGGCACGGCCTGGTCGCTGGTGCATTTTCTGCACGCGATGGAAGTGGACTTCGAAGAAGTACTGCGCAAGAAAAACGCCCTGATCAGCTTCCGGCAGATCGTTCGCGAACTCGAAGCCACCCAAACGCCATTACACAGCCCCATGGTCCTCAACGGCAGCCAATTCGGGCTGTTCGCCAACCATTCCCTGATCATGGCCAATTACATTGCCCGGGCCAACGCCGCCATCATCGATCTGCGCAAATTATTGCAGGAAGGCTAGGCCCCGTGCGCCACTTGTACGCCCTGACGTCAATACTGCTCGCGGCATCCCTG